>NZ_JBTYHB010000014.1:0-207702 GCF_054871485.1 Streptomyces sp. UC4497
CTCGCGAGCCCGGCCTGATCCAAACGACAGACCCTAGGCAGCCGCCTGCGGGTGGGTGAGGCGGGCCAGCAGGTCGTCGAGGGCGACGAGGCCGGTCAGCCGGCCGGCGTCGTCGCGGACGACGGCGAGCGAGGCGCGGCGGTGGCGGAGTTGCTCGATGGCCTGGCCGACCGTGTCGGTCGCCAGCAACTCCGGTACCGGGCGGGCCAGTTCGCCCGCGGTGGTGGCACGCCCCCGGCTGCGGGCGATCAGCGCGTCGCGGGCGTGCACGGAGCCGACGACGCGGTCCCCGGCGCGTACGAGGAGGCGGCTGCGGTCGCGCTCCGCCGCCGTGGCGAGGATCGCGTCGAGGTCCGCGTCCGCGGGGACGGAGGTGATCCGCGCGGCGGGGGTCTGGAGTTCGCCGACGGGGGTGAGCGGTTCGACCAGGGAGCTGGTGATCAGCTCCGAGTCGTCCTTACTGATCAGGCCGAGCCGCTCGGACTCCACGACGAGGTGCGTGAGTTGCTCCCGGTTGTGGACCTCGGCGAGTTCGTCGCGCGGGGTGACACGGCACATGCGTACCAGCGCGTTGCTGACCATGTTGAGGACGCTGATCAGCGGGCGGACCACCTTGACCACGGCGCGGAACGGCGGGGCCAGCAGCATCGCCGAGCGCTCGGGGTGGGCGATCGCCCAGGACTTGGGCGCCATCTCGCCGACGACCATGTGCAGGAACACCACGACGATCATCGCGAAGGCGAAGGAGACACCGTAGCTGAGGCCGCTGGGCAGGCCCCAGCCGTGCAGCAGCGGGTCCAGCTCGTGCGAGATGGCGGGCTTGGAGATCGAGCCGAGGCCCAACGTGCAGATGGTGATGCCGAGTTGGGCGCCCGCGAGCATCAGCGACAGTTCCCGCATGCCGGCGAGCGCCGCCTTGGCGCCGCGGGCGCCGGACGCGACCGCCTGTTCCATGCGATGCCGTTTGGCGGCGACCAGCGCGAACTCGGCGGCCACGAAGAATCCGCTGCCGATCAGCAGCAGGAGCGTGATGAAGAGGGCCATGGGGAAGCTCATGAGCGCGGCTCCTCCTCGGTGTCGGTGGCGGCGGACCCGCTGGCCAGATGGACGAGTTCGGGTACGTGGCGGTCGAGGGTGCGGACGTCGATGACGGCGTGCTCGCCGTCGTCGGCCAGGTCGATCGTGATCCGGTCGCCGATGGCGGGGAAGCGGCCGAGGCGGTCGACGATCAGGCCCGCCACGGTGTCGTAGCTCTCCTCCTCGGGCAGCTCGACGCCCGTGGCCTCGGCGATCTCGTCGATGCGGCGGCCCGCGTCGATCACCCAGCCCGTGCCGTCCGGATCCTGGACCGCCAGTTGTGTCTCGCGGTCGGTCTCGTCCGCGATGTCGCCGACCAGTTCCTCGGCGATGTCCTCGTACGTGACGACGCCCGCGACGCCGCCGTGCTCGTCGAGGACGACCGCGAACTCGTCGTCGGCCTCCCGCATCCGGTCAACGGCCGCGGGGAGCTGAAGTGTGTCCGGCAGCAGGAGGGGTCGGCGGGCCAGGGCCCCGGCCGGGGTGCTCGCGTACGCGGACTGCTGGAGCCGCATCAGTTCGCGTACGCCGAGGACGCCGGTGACGTCGTCGGGGTGGTCGCCCATGACCGGGTAGTTCGAGTGGCCGTGCTTGGCGATCAGCTCGATCGCGTCGTCGGCCGTGGCCTCCTTGCGGACGAAGACCGCGTCGGCGCGCGGCACCATCACCTGGTCCAGGGTCCGCTCGTTGAACTCCAGGGCGTGGTCGAGGAGGGTGGCGGTCTCGCGGGGCAGCTCGCCCTGCTGATGGGACTCGCCGATGAGATGGCTGAGTTCCTCCAGGGTGGCGCCGTGGTGCAGTTCCTCGACGGGTTCGATGCCGACCTTGCGCAGCAGCTTGTTGGCGGCGCTGTCGAAGAGGTGCACGACGGGGCCGACGACCTTCAGGTAGCCGAGCGTGGACCCGGCGAGGGACTTGGCCAGGCGTTCGGGGACGGCGAGGGCGAGGTTCTTCGGGGCCAGCTCACCCAGCACCATCTGGACGACCGTGGCCAGGACAAAGGCCAGCACCACCGAGATGCCTGTCACCGCGGCGGCCGGAATGCCGATGCCGTCCAGGGCCGGGCGCAGCAGGGCCGAGACGGACGGCTCGGCGAGGAAGCCGACGACCAGGCCGGTGACCGTGATGCCGAGCTGGGCACCGGACAGCATGAAGGACAGCCGCTCGAGGACCTTGAGGGCCTTGGCCGCTCTCTTGTCCCCCGCCTCGGCGTCGCGGGCGAGCGCGAGACGGTCCGCCGCGACGTAGGCGAATTCCTGGGCCACGAAGTAGCCGGTCCCGGCGGTCAGGACGAGGACCGCGAGGAGGCCGAGCACGGCACTCAGCACCTGCCACCACCTCGCCGCGTACCGCGCTCATCGATCAAGGGGCGGGGTGGTCGGGGACTGTGCCCCGCTGGGTCCGTCGGTCTGGCGGACAACCGGCTACTCCTTCGAACTTTACTTGCTCTTTGCCTTGCTGTGACAACGCCCGGCCCGGCGCCGTCGTTCCCGACCACTCTCCGTCGGGCCCGTACGCGCCGCCACCGCACCTCCCGCCGGGCTCTCGGGGGCGAACAGGGATGATGGACCGACCCGTACACCCAGCCACCAGGAGGAGCCGGTGACGACGTCCCGCCACAGGACCCCACGACGCGCCCAGGGCGAGCTGGAGGCACAGGTCCTGGCCGCGCTGCGCACGGCCGAGGCCCCGGTGAGCGCCGGGTGGGTGCGCGACCGGATGGACGGCGACCTCGCGTACACCACCGTGGTGACGATCCTGGCGCGGCTCCAGGCCAAGGACGCGGTCACCCGCCGGCGCGAGGGACGCTCGTTCGTGTGGACACCCGTGGCCGACGAGGCCGGGCTCGCCGCATTCAAGATGCGCAAGGTGCTGGACGCCGAGGCGGACCGGGAGGCCGTCCTGGCCAGCTTCGTCACCTCGCTGCCCGAGGGCGACGAGCAACTGCTGCGGGACCTGCTGCGGCGCGCGGAAGCGGACACGGACGCACGCTCGAGAGCAGCCCCGGGCGCGGACTCGGCGGCCGGCGACGAGGAAGGCACGGGCTGAGCCGTGGGCATCTTCGTCTTTCTGCCGCTGGTGCTGCCGCTGACGGCCTGGCCGGTGGCCCGGCTCGCCGCGCACCGGCTGCATCCGCGCACCGCGACCCGGCTCCTGACCTGCGTGGCCGCCGTGATGGCCGTCTGCAGCACGGTGTGCCTCGCCCTGTTGATGGTGGTCGGCACCGCGCAGCTGCCGGGCAATCCACTGCCGGACGGCTGGTCGGATCCCGAGGTGCGGGCCGCCGTGCCGCAGGACGAGATCGCGGGCAAGGCGGCCATTCCGGCGCTGCTCGCCGTCGTCGCGGGCTGCGCCCGCACGCTCTGGCGCCACTTCACGCTGCGCCGCCGCGCGCATGCCGCGCTCGCAGGACTGCCCGCCACCCAGGTCGCGGTGCTGCCCGACCCAGAGGCGTACGCCTACGCGCTGCCCGGTGGCGGTCGCGGTGGTCGCGGTGGTCGCGGCCGGATCGTCGTCAGCACCTCGCTGCTCGACCGGCTCGCGCCCGCGGAGCGGCGGGCCCTGTTCGCCCATGAGCGGGCCCATCTGACGGCCCGGCACCACCGTCAGCTCCTGACCGTGCGGCTGGCCGCCCGCGCCAACCCCTTTCTGCGCCCGCTGAGTTCGGCCGTCGCGTACACGGCCGAGCGGTGGGCCGACGAGGAGGCGGCCGCGCTGGTGGGTGACCGCAAGGTGGTGGCCCGCGCCATCGGCAAGGCGGCCCTGTCCGCGGGCGGGCCGCGCGAGCCGCTCTTCGCGGCGTTCGCCGCTCCCGGCCCATTGCCCCGCCGCGTCGCCGCACTGCTCGCGCCGCCGCCCACCGCGCAGGGCCGGGCCACGGCGTTCACGTCCGTGGGGCTCGCCACGTGGACGGCGGGATTCGGCGCGGCGGCGTCCGCCATGTCGTCCGCCAACTCCGCGCTCACCCTGGCGGCCACGCTCCACGCGGCCACACCGCTCTGACATCGAAGGACCCGGCGCCGTCGCCTACAGGTCGAACTCGGTCGGCGCCAGGCCGAGCATCTGGCACGCCTCGCGCACGACGCCCCGCTCGGTCCGGTCGAAGTCGCCGTCCGCGCCGCCGATGACGATGCCGATCTGGATCACGGCGCGCGCCTCAGCCTCCTTCTTCTTCGCCTTGGCGACCTCCTGCAACACGCTGACCTTGCCGAAGTCGAAGTCGGCCGTCAGCTTGTCGAGGTTCGCCTCGAAGCGCTTCTGAAGGTCCGTGGCGTCGAAGTTCTGCAGCACCTCGTTGCTCATGATGAGCTGCGCGACGCGGCGGCGCTCCGAGGCGTCGATGGTGCCGTCGGCCGCGGCCACCAGCGCGCACATCGCCATGGAGGCGTCCCGGAAGGCCCCGGACTTCAGGTCGTTCTTCTTCGCCACCAACTGCGTCTGCATCGTCGACGCGGATTCCTTGATGCGGTCCCACAGGGCCACGGGTACTCCTCGGATTGAGATCTCGTACGTGCGCTGTTCTCGCGCTCATACTTCTACAGCACTGTAGAAACTGGCGAAGTTCCGGGAAAGTTCCGCCCCACCCCTATACTTCTACACGTCTGTAGAACATCTCCTACGCTCACAAGGGAGTTCACGCCTCGATGGTGTTCAAACGACTGCTCGGCTCGCTCGGCGTGGGCGGGCCCACCGTCGACACGGTCCTCCCCGACTGGACCACCGCCCCCGGCGGCACCGTCTCCGGACGGGTCCACCTCAAGGGCGGCAGCGGCGACTTCGAGATCGAGCACATCACCCTGGAGCTCGTCGCGGGGGTCGAGGCGGAGCACGACGACGGCGAGAGCCAAGGCACCGTGGCGTTCGACCGGTTCGTGGTCGGCGGCGGCTTCCGGCTCGTCGCGGGGGCCGAGCACAGCGTGCCGTTCACGGTGACGCTGCCGTGGGAGACACCGATCACCGAGCTGTATGGGCAGCCGCTCGGCATCGCCCTCGGCGTACGCACCGAGCTCTCGGTGGCCGGCGCCAGGGACAAGGGCGACCTCGACCAGCTCTCGGTCGGACCGCTCCCCGTGCAGGAGGCGATCCTCGAAGCGTTCGGGCAGCTCGGTTTCGGCTTCACGTCCGCGGACCTGGAGTACGGGCACATCGGCGGCACCGGGCAGGAGCTCCCCTTCTATCAGGAGATCGAGCTGGCGCCTTCCCCGCGGTACGCGCACGCCGTCAAGGAGATCGAGCTGACCTTCCTCGCGACGCCGGACGGCACGGAGGTGGTCCTGGAGGCCGACAAGCGCGGCGGCCCCTTCTCCGGCGGCCACGACGCGCTCACCCGCTTCACCGTGGCGCACGCCGACGCGGGACGCCAGGACTGGAACGCGGTCGTCGACGGCTGGGTACGGGAGTTGGTCGAGCACCACGCCGGCCACCACACCGACCACCACTCGGCCTACGACACCCACGCCTCGTACGACACCTCGTACGGGCATGATGGTGGGCACCGCTCCGGGCCCGGCGTGGGCACGGCCGTGGCGGTCGGCGCCGCCGGGCTCGCGGTCGGTGTGGTCGGCGGCATGGTCGCCGCCGAAGTCGTCGACGAGGTCGGGGACTTCTTCGAGGACGAGGACGAGAGCGACGACGAGGGCGGCGAGGACTGACCATGTTCGGACTCAGCGAGATTGCCATCGTCCTGATCGTGATCGCCGTGGTGGTCGGCGTGAAGAAGCTGCCCGAACTGACCCGCAGCGCGGGCAAGTCGGCCCGCATCCTCAAGGCCGAGGCGCGAGCCCTGAAGGAGCAGGACGACCCGGCGGGCGACCGGCCCCGGAATCCGCCACAGGTCATCCGCGGCGAGACGGTGACTCCTCCCCCGCGCGAACCGGGACAGGAGTCACCCCACTCGTAGCCGGGCTCAGGGAGTCGGCTGCAGCTTCTCGAAGAAGAACTCGTGCTTCAGGTACGACGTGTCGTACTCGTGGCCCGGATACGGCGGGAGCAGCTGCGCGGCCTGGAAGAGGCGCCAGCCGTCGAGGAGGGCTTCGAGGCCCGTATCGTACGGCGGGTCGTCGCTGTCGCCCGTGGTGTGGTCGGTGGTCCCGGTGCCGTCGTAGCGGGCCCAGCCGACCACCTTCGCGTCGAGCGCCGAGTTGGCGAGGTAGAGGACGAGTACCTGCTGTCTCATGCGTGGCTCCCGAGGGTGGGACGGTTGGAGACCCGGGTCACCCAGTGGTCGAGGTCGAAGGTGTCGTCGCCGGTCAGTGCGCGCCACAGCCGGATCCGGTTGTGGATCTCCAGGCGGCCGGTGGCGGGCTCGTACCAGGGGAAGACGTGGCGGAGTTCGTCGCCGACCGCCGGGTCGTCGAGGTCGGAGGTGTCCCAGAGGCGCACCTGCGGCACGGTCGGATTGAACCGGATCTTGAACATGTAGCGCCGGATGTCACTGTCGTTGCGGCGTCCGCCGTGCCAGATGCCGTGGTGCATCAGCAGGACGGTGCCGGCCGGGCAGGTGAGCCGGTTCTGGCCGCGCAGGTTCTGGTAGCGGCCGGTGTCGGTCTCGTTGGTGTGCCGCAGATGGCTGCCCGGCACGCTGAGGGTGCCGCCCATGTCGAGCGTCACGTCCTGCGGGTAGTACATGAGTTGGACGTCGAAGGCGTCCGGCCGCACATCGATGATGGCGTCCCCGTGCAGCGGCTGCGCGGTGCCCTCACGGGCCTCGCGCACATGCACGGCGTGATGGTCGACGGTCGGATCCGGGCCGACCAGACTCTCCAACGCACCCGCCACAGCGGGCAGTTCGAGGAGTCGGCGGGCGAAGGAGCCGTCCGGGTAGGCCTTCGGGACGGGGGTGCCGTACGGCGCGGCCGGGATCCCGGCCTCGAACACGTCGACGGCCTGGTCGTTCAGCTCCGGTGGGACGACCGCGTCGAGGCGGAGCGAACCGTGGGCGACGAAGCGCGCCATCTGTACGGAGCTCAGCAGCTGCTCACTGGTTGGCATGAGGCAAACGTAGGCAGCCAAGGTCTGTTCGTCGTGGGCCCTATCGGGCCTCTGCTGGTAATTTTCCGGCATGGCCGAGAGCGTCGCGTTGCAGCTGGACCAGCCGCCCGAGGTGGTCAGCGCGGGCGTCGGCGTCCATGGCGGGCAGGGGCTGCGCGAGTCCTTCCGGCTGCCCGACCTGTGGCAGCTGCATCTCTACAGCTACGCGGGCGAGTTGACGGTCGACGGCCTGCGGCATCCGATCCGGCCGGGGCACATCAGCCTGATCCGGCCGGACACCGAGGCCCATTTCCGTTACGCGTCGCGGCGCAGCGAGCATCTGTACGCGCACTTCCGGCTGCCGGGCCGCGATCCGCAGGGGCTGCGCCGGGTGCCGGTCATGCGGGACGCGGGCGCGCAGGCGGCGCTGCTCGGCACGCTGCTCGGGAGCGCGGTGGCGGCCATGCCGCTGTCGCGAGCCCGGGCCTCCGCCGAGCTGTGGACGGTGCTGTGGCACACCACCCAATTGGGCCCGCCCGAACGGACCGGCAGCCCCCATCCGGCGCTCGCGGCGGCGACGGAGTACATCGAGCGGTCCCTCGCGACGCCGCTGACGGTGCCGGGGATCGCCGCCGCGGCGGGCGTCTCCCCCGGCCATCTGACGCGTCTCTTCCGCGCCGACACGGGAGACACCGTGGTGGCCTGGATCCGCAGACGCCGGATGGAGCGCGCCCGGCACCTGCTGCAGTCCTCCACACTCGCGATCACCGCGGTCGCCGCCACGGTGGGCATCCCGGACCTCCAGGCGTTCAACAAAGCCTGCCGCAGGGAGCTCGGTGCGTCGCCGCGGGAGGTGCGGGGGCGGCGGGTGGTGTGAGCGGTGGCCTCATCGCACCCGCATGTGCGCCGCTGCGAACCGGTGCTTGGTCATGCCGAGGCGTTCATACGTGGCGATGGCCGGCGCGTTGCCGGTGAGCACCATGAGCGCGGCACGGCCGTAACGGCGGACGAGGTCGTCCAAGACGTAGCCGGACACGGCGCGGGCCAGCCCACGCCCGCGGGCGGAGGGGTGGGTGATGACACCGCCCATGAACCCGCACCCGGCCGCGGACCACGCGTCCGCCGCGACCGCCAGCGGCTCCGCCCCGACGCTGCCGACCTCCGCCCCGACGCTGCCGTCCACTTCGCCGACGACGCCGGCCCAGCGGTGCACGCCCGCGCGCCCCGGCTGCGCGTAGGAGTCGGGGAAGAAGCGGTCGAAGAGGGATGCCGCCTCCTTCTCCTCGCGCGCGTCCAGCCACCGGACGCCCGCGGTGGCGGCGCCGGAAGTAGTCGTGGTCTCCATCCAGAAGAACTCGTGGACGGGCACCAGTCCGGGCAGCCGCCGCACCAACTCATCGATCAGGGCCGCCTCCCCGAGGACTCGGTAGGTCGGGCCGACCTCCTCCAGGACCCGCCGCACCAGGACGGCGGCGTCGGCGCTGTCGCCCTGGACCATGAGCCGGTCCTGCTGCTGGTTCGGACTGGCCACTGCCCACGCCTCGCCGTGCCGCCAGGCCCGCACCCCCGGCCCCGGGCGCCCGCCGCCCTGCCCCTGGGCGGCCCAGATCAACTGCCCGTGACCGGCCGCGGCTTGCTCAATTTCGCCGAGTCTCTCAAGTTCCTCCATACGACGTGTCTACCAGTGGCCCCTGGAACCGCACGCCTGGACCCTCGCGGCGGACCTGCTACCTGCTATCCGGCCGCCTCAAGACGCTCGCGGGTGGGGCGCAGGATGGTCACCACGGGTCGTCCGGTGACGAGTCGGCCATCCTCGACGAAGCCCTCCTCCCGCCCGGTCAGCGCCTGGATCAGGTGCCCGCGCCAGGTGTGCAGCAGGTCCTCCGCGGCCGGGTCGTCCGCCAGGTTGTGCTGTTCGTGCGGGTCGGCGGCGAGGTCGAAGAGCTGCTCGTGCCCGTCGCCCGACATCCACAGGTACTTGGTGCGCCCGTCGGTCACCCATTGCAAGGACTGGCCGAGCAGCACGTGCTCGCCGTGCAGCAACGGCCGCCAGTCGTCCGGCTGTTCGCCGCGCAGGAGCGGTACGAGGCTGCGTCCGTCGCACGTGTCAGGGACCGGCAGCCCGGCCAGGTCGAGGAGGGTCGGCATGATGTCGCGCAGCTCGACCACGTCGTCCGCGACGTTCCCGGCCGCGTACCCGTCGGGCAGTCCGCCGAAGAGCAGGGGGACGCGGGCCGAGCCCTCGTAGCCGAATCCCTTGCGGAACAGGTGGTGTTCGCCGAGCATCTCGCCGTGGTCCGAGGTGAAGGCGATGACCGTGTTGTCGCGCAGGCCGAAGTCCTCGAGGGCCATGCGGATCCGGCTGATCTGGAGGTCGATGTGGGCCATGTGCCCGTAGTAGCCGGCCCGCGCGCGGTGCATGGTCCGGGCGTCCATGCGGCCGGCGAACGCCTCGTGGTCGCCGTCCTTGCGGTGCGCCGCGAAGTCGTCCGTCCAGTCGCCCACCACGGTCTCGTACGGAGGGAGTTGGAGGTATTCGTCGAAGGCCCACTGCGGCGGATCGTACGGCGGGTGCGGCCGGTGGAAGGAGAGGTAGAGGAAGAACGGGCGTGAGGGGTCGCGCCGGTACAGCCACTCCGTGGTCTGCGTGGCGACCCAGTTCGTCGGATGGAGGTGTTCCGGCCTGTCCCAGGGGCGCGCGACGACGGAGTTGCAGCCCGCCCCGTGGTCGCTGTACTCGGCGTCGGGACCGACGCCGGGCTGGCGACGCAGCCACGGCACGTAGTCGTCGAAGAAGGCGAAGTTGCGGCGCTCCTCGCGGCGGGCGTAGTGCAGGAAGCCGTCGTGCAGGACGACGTCGTCGAACCCGGCGCGGGCCCGCTCGGGCCACACGTGCATCTTGCCGATGGCCTGCGTCTGGTACCCGCCGCGCCGCAACTCGCCCGCCAGGGTGGTGGGGTGCGCGGTCTCGAACGGCACCCCTTCGACGTATCCGACGCGGCCGTGGCGCTCCTGGGACTGGCCGGTGAACAAGGCGGCGCGGGCCGGGATGCAGGTGGGGGTGGCGGAGTAGGCCGACGTGAAATGCGTTCCGGAGGCGGCGAGTTGGTCGAGGTGCGGGGTGCGTACGTGGGGGTGGCCCGCGGCGGAGAGGCAGTCGCCGCGCCACTGGTCGACACAGATGAGGACGATGTTCGGTGCGGACACGGACGTCACCTTTCTCGGACTTCTCTCAGAGGGGCGGCCGCGGTCACGACCGCCCGCCGAACTCCCAGTTGTGCACCTCGATGTCGGCGTACGGGCCCGGGGTGAGGACTACGCGGGCCGCGTCCGCGTCGGGCGCCCGGAGCAGCGCCGCCGTTCCCAGCCAGGCGGCGCCGTCGTCGGACAACAGCGGCCCGTAGGCGACCAGTTCGTCCCGATCGACGGAAAGGCCTGGGTCAGCGGGTACATCTCGCTCGGCGGCCGGACCCGCGCCGAGTCCGAGCACGAGGTACCGATTGCCCCCGTCCCGGCCGCCGGGGAAGTCCCACATGGTGCGCCCCAACTCGTTGCGCCAGCGCCGCAGCAGCACGTCCCGGTAGGCGCCCGCCTGGTAACCCGGCTCGTCGAAGGCGAACGCGCGGGCCGCCGCGGCGTCGGGCAGGTCGACGATGTGCACGCTCCCCGTGAGCGTCTCCCCGTCGTCGGCGAACGTCGGTCCGCGGGCGATCATCTCCTTCGCGTACCGGTCCATGTAGGACCAGTGCTTCTCCGCGAGTTCATGACGCAACGTCAGAGAGCCCTTGCGGTCCCGGTGGTAGCAGAGGAATTCCATGCGCACAGGATCTCTCCCCGCACGATGCCGGCGCGAGAGGGGGCGCACGAGGGGCTCACGACGGGGTGGCGGCCGGGGCACGCGACGGGACGATGCCGCCGTACGCCCGCGGACCGCGCTTCCACACGGGCCGGTGCCCGAGACAATCTGGACGCCGGTCGTGTCGTTCGCCATCGTCGATCGTGTGGGTTGACGACACCGAAGCGGGGACATTCATGATCACAGGAAAAGCCGGAGGCAGGAGGCACCGCTCCATACCGGTGACGTATGTCGCGGCAGGCGTACAGACCGCGGGAGTGCTGCTGGCGGCCTGCCGCGTCCATGTCGCCCTGCGCCGGCTCGAAGCCGTGGCCGCGCAGGAGCAACGGCGGAAGGCGCTCACCGATTACCGGCGGGACCATCAACAGCTCATCGCCCGGGCCACGGCGGACCCCACCCTGCTCCCCGTGCTCGACGCGTACGAGGAAGCGGAGCTACCCGACGACCTCAAGCGAAGGCACCTGTACGCGAACGAGCTGTACCAGCACGCCCTGCACGGGTACCACGTCGGGATCCTGAGCCTCACCGAGCTGCACGGCCACCTGCGTTACATATTCCGGAGCCGCTCCATGCGCGATTACTGGGAGGCGACCCGGCATCACCGGGCGAGCCTGCCGGAGGCCTCGGACGAGGCCCGCCTCGGCCGGGTGGTCGACGCTCTCGTTGCGGATCTCGACGCCAACGAAGCGGAGCGCGAGGGCGAGTCCTGGTGGGTGGTCGGGCAGCCGCCCGAGGACGTGTAGGCCGCCCGCCGGGCATCACTTCGCCGCCCTTTCGACCTACGGCGTCAACACGGTGAAGCAGCAAGCCCTTACGTCCACTTCGGCCGGCCCAGGTTTGCGCTAGGTTGGTGCGCCGTGGCTAATTCCCTTCACGGTGACGACCGTTCCGACCTGCACATTGTGCGCCGTATCGGCGTAGCCCCCGTCGAGCGCGGAAGCGTCGGCGGCCAGGCGTGCCCCGACATCTTCGAACTGGGAGACGGCAGCTTCGCGGTCATCGGGACGGACAGGACCGACCTGCTCGGTGACAGACTGCCCGCCGACGCCGCGTGCGCCGACCACGAGAAGATCGTCGTCATCACCCGCGAAACACTTCTGCGCGCCCGGACGGACATCCTCGCCCTCAAGGGCTGACAGCAGACTCCCCCGCATCTTCCCGGCCTCCGGCCGGCCGAACGCCTGTTGCGGCAGGCCGTGAGGCCGACCGGAGGCCGCCTTCTGCGTCCGCAGCAGTGACCGGGACTACTCCGTGAGCGAAGGCCCCATGTACTGCTCCGCGAAGGACCGTACGTACGCGGGGTCGTCGCGCAGCCGCTGCCACCGGGCGCGACGCAGCCGTTCGCGGTAGGCGGCGGCCGGGGTGCCGGGCTCGTCGGCGTGCAGGAGTTCCAGCATGGTGTGGCTGAACTCCTGCACCTGCCATACGTCGGCCAGGCGCCGCCGGGAGTACGCGGCCAGCACCGTTTCAAGGGGCTCCTCGCCGTCGAAGTGGTCCGGAAGGGATGCCGCGAGATCGGCGGCGTCGGCCACCGCGAGGTTCATGCCCTTGCCTCCGGAGGGCGGCACGATGTGCGCGGCGTCGCCGAGCAGCACGACGCGCCCGTGGTGCATGGGTTCCACGACCTTGGTGTGCATGTCGACGATGGCACGGTCCAGGACGGGGCCCTCGTTGAGCGTCCAGTCCGGCAGGTCGAGCCGCGTGTGCAGCTCCTTCCAGATCCGTTCGTCCGGCCACTGCTCGATGGTGTCTCCGGCGGGTATCTGGAGGTACATGCGTGTGACATCGCGGGAGCGCAGCATGTGTCCCGCGAAGCCGTCGGGGTGCTGCGCGTACACGGTGTGCCCTGCGGACGGCGGTGCCTCGACGAGCGCGCCAAGGAGTCGGGCGTCGTGCGGGACGTCGTACCGGGTGAAGGCCAGGTCCGGCAGTGCGGCCCGGGTCGGCCCGTGCCACCCGTCCGCGCCGGCGACGAGGTCCGCGCGAATCACGGTGCCGTCTCCGCACACGACCCGCGGCGCCTCGTCCGCCACGACGTCGGTGACCGGGCTGCCGAGCAGCAGAGTGCCGCCCTCACCGACGTACGCGTCCAACAGGTCGGCCACGACGTCCTGTTGGGGGTACACATAGCTGGGCGCGTCGCCGCACCACGCCTCGTAGTCCACGGTGACCCGCTCGCCCTCGGCGTGTATCTCGCAGCGCGTGTGCGCGAGGCCCTCCGCGCGCAGCCGGTCGGACAGGCCGTGCCGGTCGAGCAGTTGCACGGTCCGCCGTTCCAGGAACCCGGCCCGCGAACGCGCCAGCAACTGCTCCCGCGTGAACTTGTCGACCACCACGCAGTCGACCCCGCGCCGCCGCAACAACACACCGAGCGTCAGCCCGGCAGGACCGGCTCCGACAATCACCACACTCGTGTCGAGAGTACGCACCAGCTCTCACTCCTTCTGTGAGGCCGGGAGGGGGAGGTCGGCCCCGTCGGCGCACGTTACGGGAGTGGTCTGGTCGGCTGTACGGCAGGTCGCCCCACCTTCCGTGGCCGGGATCACACCGCAGTGTGGCCCGCTCACGGAATGCGCGCGGGAGGTGCCGCGGTTGCCACCGAAGATCGCCGTTTGTGCAGCGCCGCACAGCCGACCGGTTCCGATACCCCGTATGCCCATACTCCTGAGGAGCCCCCGTGGCCGACCCCACGTCCCGCGCCGCCGAGATACTCTCCCGCCCCGTCGCGCTGAACGGCCTGACCGTGCCGAACCGCATCGCGATGGCCCCGATGACCCGCATGTTCTCGCCGGACGGTATTCCCGGTGAGGATGTGCGCTCGTACTACGCGCGGCGGGCCGCCGCGGGTGTCGGCCTGATCATCACCGAGGGCACCTACGTGGGTCACGACTCGGCCGGTGACAGCGACCGGGTGCCACGGTTCCACGGCGAGGAGCAGCTGGCCGGGTGGGCGAAGGTCGCCGAGGACGTGCACGCGGCGGGCGGCACGATCGTTCCGCAGCTGTGGCACATCGGCATGGTGCGCAAGGCGGGCCAGCCGCCCTTCGCCGAGGCTCCGGCCGTCGGCCCCTCCGGCATCCGCGTGGACGGCACCGAGGGCGAGGGCAAGGAGATGACGCAGTCCGACCTGGACGACGTCATCGGTGCCTTCGCGCAGGCCGCCGCGGACGCGGAGCGGATCGGTCTCGACGGTGTCGAGGTGCACGGCGCGCACGGCTATCTGCTGGACCAGTTCCTGTGGGCGGGCACCAACCGCCGTGGCGACGCCTACGGCGGTGACGCCGTGGCCCGTACGAAGTTCGCCGCCGAGGTCGTCGCCGCGATCCGCGAGCGTGTCTCCGCCGAGTTCCCGATCATCTTCCGCTACTCGCAGTGGAAGCAGGAGGCGTACAGCGCGCGGCTCGCCGAGACCCCGGAGGAGCTGGAGGCGATTCTCGCCCCGCTCTCGGCGGCCGGTGTCGATGTCTTCCACGCCTCCACCCGCCGTTACTGGCGTCCGGAGTTCGACGGCTCGGACCTGAACCTCGCGGGCTGGACCAAGAAGCTCACCGGGAAGCCGACCATCACCGTCGGCTCCGTCGGTCTCGACGGCGACTTCATCCGCGGCTTCGCGGGCGAGGGCTCCCCCGTCAAGGGCATCGACGACCTTCTCGACAGCCTGGAGCGCGACGAGTTCGACATGGTCGCGGTCGGCCGTGCCCTGCTCCAGGACCCGGACTGGGCGGCGAAGGTCCTCGCGGGCCGCTTCGACGAGCTGAAGCCGTACGACGCGGCGGCGCTGAAGACGCTGAGCTAGTAGACCGAAACCCGACGAAGGGGCGTTCGCCCTCCCGCCACACGGCCGGAGGGCGGACGCCCCTTCGTCATGCACGGAGCCATGCACAGAGCCGTGCACCGAGCCACGCACCGAGTCATGCGCATCGTCATGCACACAGCCGGCGCCCGCGCAAAGGTGAGCAACTTCTTGCAACTGCCTGGCCGGAAGTGCATGGTATCGATCATCGTTGCGCTTAATCGGCCGACGTTCGCGAACAGGGAGGATACGACGGTGAGTCCGAGCAGGGCGGTGTGCGACTGCATCGATCCGCTGGCGGGGGTGCGTGCCGCCGGCGATCCCGAACACGACGTGTTCCTCACGGGAACCGTCTTCATGGACCTGGTCTTCACCGGGCTCGCCGGCGCCCCGCGCATCGGCACCGAGAACTGGGCCAGCGGCATGGGCTCCAGCCCCGGTGGCATCGCCAACATGGCCACCGCGCTCGCCCGCCTGGGCCTGCGCACCACGCTGGCGGCCACGTTCGGCACCGATCTGTACGGCGACTACTGCTGGGAGTCGCTCGCCGACGTCGAGCACGTCGACCTCACCCACTCGCAGCGCCTCCCCGGCTGGCACTCGCCGCTGACGGTCTCCATGGCGTACGACGGCGAGCGCACCATGGTGACGCACGAGCACCCGGCGCCCCCGCTGGAGCACACCGTGCCGCGCGCCCGCGCCGGCGTGGCCTCGTTCGAACCCGACCGTGAGGACGCCTGGCTGCGGCAGGCGCACGAGCAGGGCGCCCGGATCTTCGCCGATGTCGGCTGGGACGAGTCGGGCCGCTGGGACACCGCGACGCTGACCGGGCTCCCGTACGCCCACGCCTTCCTGCCCAACGCCACCGAGGCGCTGCACTACACGCGCACCGACTCCCCGCAGGACGCGGTGGCCAGGCTGGCCGAGCTCGTGCCCATCGCCGTGGTCACCAAGGGCCCGGAGGGCGCCGTCGCCGTCGACTCGCTCACCGGGGAGCACGCCGACGTGCCGGGCCTGAGCGTGGAGGCACTCGACCCGACAGGCGCCGGCGATGTGTTCATGGCCGGATTCGTGACCGGCACCCTCGCCGGGTGGCCGCTCGCCGACCGCCTCGCCTTCGCCAACCTCACGGCCGCCCTGTCCGTGCAGCACTTCGGCGGTTCGCTGTCCGCGCCGGGCTGGGTCGAAGTGGCCGCCTGGTGGGGCGAGTTGACCGCGCGGGCCGCCAAGGCGGGTGACGCCGCCACCACGGAGCTCGTGCGGCGCTACGGCTTCCTTGCCGATGTCGTGCCCGCCCGCCTGCACGAGGTGGCCCGCCACCGGGCGACACCGACCCTCGGCTTCCGGGCCGCGTAGGAGACACGGAGACACCACCATGAGCTCAAGATTCACGCGGCGGTCGGTGCTCGCGGCCGCCCTCGCCGTCGGCGCCGCGAGCTGCACACCGGGCACCGACGGTTCGGGCGCGGTGACCGGTGACACCGCGCCGGGCGGCGGGGGCGGCATACCCGATCCCAAAAAGGCCGGGAACGTGACGCTGCACGTGTGGGACCAGGAGGTCCGCGGCGGCACCAACGCCGAGATCGAGCAGCTCAACAAGGAGTTCCAGCACACGTACCCGAACGTCACGATCAAGCGGGTCTCGCGGAGCTTCGACGACCTCAAGACGACGCTCAAGCTGGCCCTTTCCGGCAACAACCCGCCCGATGTCGTCCAGGCCAACCAGGGCTACCCGGACATGGTGGCGTTCGTCGAGGCGGGCCTGCTCACACCGCTCGACAACTACGCGGGCATCTACGAGTGGAACACCCGCTACCCGGCGACGCTCCTCAACCTCAACCGGGTCTCCGTGGCGGAGCCGGGCGCGTCCCGCCGCTTCGGCACAGGACGCCTGTACGGGATCTCGCAGACCGGCGAGTTCGTGGGCCTCTACTACAACAAGAAGATCCTGAAGCAGGCGGGCGTCCAACCACCGCGCACCTGGGCCGAGTTCACGGACAGCCTGGCGAAGCTGAAGAAGGCGGGTGAGCTCCCGATCCAGTTCGGCAACCTCGACAAGTGGCCCGCGATCCACACCTTCGGCATGCTCCAGGACCAGCAGGGCGCCGAGCAGGCCCGCGACACCGTCCTCGGCCGCGGCGACGGCTTCGCCACGTCCCGTACGACGAAGGCGGCCACCACGCTGACCGACTGGCTGGACCGCGGCTACCTCCCCAAGGACGCCAACGGGCTCGGCTACGACGACGCCAACAAGAAGTTCATGGCCGGGCAGGGCGCGTACACCATCACCGGTACGTGGATGCTGGCCGACCTGAAGAAGCGACTCGGCGACGACCTCGGCATCATGCCCCCGCCACCCGCCACCGAGGGCGGCAAGCCGGCCACCACCGGCGGCCAGGGCCTGGCGTGGTCGGTCACCTCGCGCTCCGCACACCCCGAAGTCGCGGCCGCGTACCTGGACTTCATCACCAGCGAGCACGCGGCGGACGTGATGACGCGGAACGGCGTGCTGCCCGCGGTCCCCGGGAAGGCGGCGGACGCCCTCGACCCGAAGTCCCCCGACGGCCAAATGGTCGACGGCTGGCGGAAGTTGACGTCGGCGGACGGTCTGGTCCCGTACCTGGACTACGCGACGCCCACGTTCTACGACACGAGCTCGGCGGCCCTGCAGGACCTCATCGCGGGCAAGACGTCACCGCGGAACTTCGCCCGCAAGCTCCAGTCCGACTACGCCCCCTTCATCAAGAAGCAGCAGGGCAAAGCCAGTTCGGGAGCGTCGGACTCATGACCGGAAAGCCCACATCCACGAGCCGGGCCCCCGGCGAACCCCGCTCCATCGGCTACCTCTACGTCCTGCCCGCGCTGGCGGTCTACGGCCTGTTCCTCCTCTACCCCTTCGGCCAGGCGGTGGGCCTGTCCTTCCTCCACTGGGACGGCCTGACCCGGGCCACGTCCGCCGGCCTGGACAACTACACGGCGCTCTTCACGGACCCGAGCTTGCGCGCCCCCTTCGGCCACGCACTGCTCCTGCTGGTGTTCTACGCGGCGCTGCCGGTGGCCATCGGCCTGCTGCTCGCCGCGACGATGTCCCGCATCCGGGTCCGCGGCCTGACCTTCTTCCGTACGGTGCTGTTCCTGCCTCAGGTGCTTGCCATGGTCGTCGTCGGTGTGGCCTGGCGCTCGATCCTGGCCCCCGACGGCCTGCTCAACGACGTGCTGCGGGGCGTCGGCCTCGACGGCCTGGCCCGCCCGTGGCTGGGCGACGACACATGGGCGCTGCCCGCCGTGGGCGTCGTCGGCACCTGGGTCATGACCGGCCTGTGCATGGTCCTCTTCCTCGCCGGAGCGCAACGCATCCCGCGCGAGCTGTACGAGGCGGCGCGACTCGACGGAGCGGGCGCGGTACGGGAGTTCTTCGCGGTGACACTGCCCGGGCTACGGGGCGAGATCTCCGTCGCTCTGACCCTCACGATCATCGCGGGCCTCCGCAACTTCGACCTCATCTACATCACCACCGGCGGCGGCCCCGGCAACGCCACGTCCGTCCCGGCCTACGAGGTCTACCACCGCGCCTTCGAACTCAACGAGGTCGGCTCGGCAGCCGCGATCGGCGTGGCACTCACCGTCCTCATCTTCGCCCTGACCGTCACGGTCTCCCGTCTCGTCGAAGGGCGCCGCGCATGACCTCGCGCATCGAACGCACGGCTACGTACGCGATCCTGGCGCTCTTCGCGGTCCTGGCGCTGACCCCGGTCATCGGCATCCTCTCCACGGCCCTCTCCTCCCCGGACTCCGTGGGCGGCGGCTTCGCCCTCCCGGACACCCTCCACTGGTCCAACTTCCAACAGGCTTGGCAGCGCGGCCACTTCGGCACGTACCTCGGCAACTCGGTCCTGGTGACGGTGGTCGTGGTGACAGCCTCGACGGTGCTGTCCATCCTCGCCGCGTACGCCTTCGGCACGATGCGCTTCCGCGGCTCGACGCTGCTCTTCTACCTGTTCGTCCTGGGCCTCACGCTCCCCCAGGAGGCGCTGGTCGTCCCGCTCTACTTCGACCTCCGCCACTTCCACCTCACGGACACCTACTGGGCGCTGATCCTCCCGCAGACCGCGCAGTCCCTGGCCTTCGGCGTGTTCTGGATGCGCACGTACTTCATGAACAGCACCCGCTCGGTCATTGAGGCCGCACGCGTCGACGGCGCGAACACTTGGACCACGCTCTGGCGCATCCTCGTCCCGATGGGCCGCCCGGCCATCACCACGCTCATCGTGATCACGTTCATGTGGACGTGGAACGAGTTCCTGATGGCCCTGGTCATGATCAGCGACGAGACCCTCAGAACGGTCCCCCTCGGCCTCGCCTTCTTCCAGGGCCAGCAGAGCGCGGACACGACGCTGCTGGCGGCGGCGTCCGTGCTGATCGCGTTGCCGGTGGTGGTCGTGTATGTGGCGTTGCAGCGGAAGTTCATCGAGGGGATGTTGAGTGGGGCGGTGAAGGAGTAGGAGGGCGCCGTGTCACACACGTTCGATCCCTTCGACCTCTTCGACCTCGAAGCGGTCCTGCGGCTCGTCGACGAGCTGGCCGAGTCCGACGCGGACCTGGGCGTTCTTCTGGACCGCACCGCCGACGCCCTCGGACGCGCCGTCGGAATCCGGACCGTGCAGGGCGAGGTCCGGACGGCGGTTCCCGGTCGCCCGGCCGGCGGTGCGGAGGAGGCCGCTCCCCGTCGGGTGGTGACGCGCGAGCTGCCCGGCACCGGACACGTCTGGATCGACACCGACGGCCTCCCGGTGACCGAAGCCGAGACCGCGTTGCTGCTGCGCCGCCTCGGAATCGCCGCGAAGGTCGCTCTCCTGGCGCAGGGCTCCCCGGCCCAGGAGGGTGACACCGCGCTGCGGTCGGTCGTCGACCCCACCGTCGACGCGGAGACCCGGGCCCGGACGTGGCTGCGTCTCGGGCTCAGCGAGGCGTCGACGATCACGGTGTTCGCGCTGGCGGGGCCGCCCGGCGCGGCCGGGGCGTTCGTCGACGGGCTGCGGGGGCTTACGCCCGTCGTGCTCCACGCCCCCGTCGGCACCGTCCACTTGGTGGTCGCGAAGGAGCTCGACCCCTGCGACGTACCTGGTGTGCCGGTCGGGGCGCGTGCCGCGTTCGCCGGGCCCTGTCCCGCCGCGGAGGCGCCACAGGCATGGCAACTGGCCCGGACTGCGCTGCGGTTCGCCCGGCCCAGCACGCGGGCGCGTGGACCGTACGCCGTCGAGGAGGCGATGCTCGTGGACGCGGCCGGGCTCGGCGGGTACGCGCTGCTCGCCGAGACGTTGAGCGCCGAGCAGATCGCCCCCGTGCCCGATGTACGGCAGCTCGGCCGGCTGGTCGACGACCACGGGGACGACATGCTGGTCTGCCTCGAAGCGGTCGCCGCCACCGACTCCGTCCGCAAGGCCGCCCGCCTGCTGCACCGGCACCACAACTCGGTCGCGTACCGGGTGGAGCGCGCCCAGCGCTACCTCGGGTTCAGCTTCACCGAACCGTACGGGCGCACCCGGCTCTTCCTCGCCCTGGTGCTGCGGCGGTTGCAGGAGTCCGGCGACCTGTATCGGGCGGATCCCACGGCGGGCGGGACAGATGGCTCGTCAACCGAGCCACCTGCCCAATGACGTGCGTCACAGGTTCTGCCGATCCTGCTGGTGATCGGCCCAACCGAGCCCGGCCGTGTCGCCGGGGAGGGAGTGGTGACGCCCATGCAGCAGAGGCCCACGCAGCAGACGCCCGACATCGATCGGACCCCTCGGACCACTCAGTACGACGCCGTCGTCATCGGTGCCGGGTTCGCCGGCATGTATCTCCTGCACCGGCTCCGCGACGATCTCGGCCTGCGGGTGCGGGTCTACGAGCGCGGTGGCGGCGTGGGCGGCACCTGGTACTGGAACCGGTATCCCGGCGCCCGGTGCGACGTCGAGTCGATGTACTACTCGTACTCCTTCTCCGAGGAACTGGAGCAGGAGTGGGAGTGGACCGAGCGCTACCCGTCCCAGCCCGAGATCCTCCGCTACGCCGACCATGTGGCCGACCGTTTCGATCTGCGCGGGGACATCGAGTTCAACACCTCGGTGCGGGGCGCCGATTACGACGCGGAGGCCGATGCCTGGACCGTGACGCTGGAGGACGGGCGCCGGGTGACCGCGTCGTACCTCGTCACCGCCGTCGGCTGTCTGTCCGCCTCCCGTGTGCCGGACTTCGCGGGCCTCGACTCCTTCACCGGACCCACGTTCCACACCGGCCGCTGGCCGCACGAGGGCGTCGACTTCAGCGGACGGCACGTCGCCGTCATCGGCACGGGGTCCTCCGGCATCCAGGCCATCCCGGTGATCGCCGAGCAGGCCGCGCACGTCACCGTCTTCCAGCGCACCCCGAACTTCTCCGTCCCGGCGAACAACAGGCCGCTCGATCCCGACGAGCAGCGGCGCGTGAAGGCCGGCTACCGCGAGCTGCGCGCCGAGGCCCGCGCCTCGGCCTCCGGGGTCGTCGTGCCGCCGCCGCTGGGCAACGCGCTCGACCTCGACGAGGCCCGCCGTACCGCCGAACTCGACCAGCGCTGGGCCTTCGGCGGCACGACCTTCATGGGCGCCTTCGAGGACACCGCGATCGACGAGGCGGCCAACCAGGTCTCCGCCGACTACGTGCGCGACCGCATCCGCGCCATCGTCGACGACCCGGCCGTCGCCGAACTCCTCTGCCCGACGAACCACCCCATCGGCACCAAGCGCATCTGCGTCGACACCCGCTACTTCGAGACGTACAACCGCGACAACGTGACCCTGATCGGCCTGGGCGACAAGGCCATCGAGCGCATCACACCCCACGGCCTCCGGGTCGGCGGCGTCGATCACACCGTGGACGCCATCGTCTTCGCCACCGGGTACGACGCCATGACCGGGCCGCTCGACACGATCGACATCCGCGGCCTCGACGGCGTCCCATTGCGCGAGGAGTGGGCCGCCGGGCCGCGCACGTATCTCGGGGTCGCCTCGGCCGGGTTCCCGAACCTGTTCATGATCACCGCGCCGGGCAGTCCTTCCGTCCTCAGCAACATGATCGTCTCCATCGAGCAGCACGTGGACTGGATCACCGACGCGATCGACCACGCGCGCCGCACCGGCGTCGTCCGCATCGAGGCCGAGCGCGACGCCCAGGACAAGTGGGTCGACCACGTCAACGAGGCGGCGCAGGCGACCCTCTACCCCCGGGCCGCGTCCTGGTACATGGGCGCCAATGTCCCCGGAAAGCCCCGGATCTTCATGCCGTACGTCGGCGGGGTCGGCCCCTACCGGGACATCTGCGACGCCGTCGCCGAGGACGGCTACCGGGGCTTCACCCTCACCCGCCGCGCACCCACCCGTCCGCCCGGCACCCGCCACCTGGTCGACCCCGAGATCGCGCCGATCCTGGACGTCTTTCCGCCGCTGCAACTGAGCCCGGAGACACTGCCGTTGGTCCGTGAGGCTCCCCGGGCGCCGGACGCCCCCGACCCGCAGGCCCTCTTCCCGGACATCACCACAACCGAGCGGCGGGTACCGGGCTTCGAGGACGGCGACCCCGAGGTCCGCGTCCTCCACTACGAACCCGAGTCCCGTACCACGTCGGCCACTTCCGCACTCGTATGGATCCATGGCGGTGGCTACGTACTCGGCTCCGCCGACGCCGACGAGATCCTGTGCCGCCGGATCGCCACCGAGACCGGCGTCCAGATCGTCTCGGTCGACTACCGGCTCGCCCCCGAGACCCGGGCGCCCGGGCAGGTGCACGACTGCTACGCCGCCCTGCGCTGGGTGCACGAGCAGGCCGCCGACCTCGGTGTCGACCGCGAACGGATCGTGATCGGGGGTGCGAGCGCCGGCGGCGGGCTCGCCGCGGCCCTCACGGTCCTGGCCCGCGACCGGGGCGAGATACCCGTCTCGTTCCAGCTCCTCATCTACCCGATGCTCGACGACCGCACCTCCAGCACGGTCGACGCCCACCCGCACGCGGGCGAGTTCATCTGGACCCCGGCCGACAACCGCTTCGGCTGGACATCCCTCCTTGGCCGCGAGCCCGGCGGGCCCGACGTCTCCCCCTACGCCGCCGCGGCCCGCGCCGAATCGGTCGCGGGCCTGCCACCCACCTACCTCAGCGTCGGCGCGCTCGACCTCTTCCTGGAGGAGGACGTCGCGTACGCCACGCGCCTTGTCCGCGCCGGGGTACCGACCGAACTGCACGTGTATCCAGGGGCGTTCCACGCGTACGACATGGTGCCGGACGCGCGGGTGACGCAGGCGTACTTCCGGGACTTCATCGGGGCGCTCGGGCGGCATGTGAACGGGTGAGGGTGCCGGTGGCACACCAGTGGGGCAGTCGGTGGAGTTCGCCGGCTGCCCCCGCTCGTGTGCGGTCCCCGCCCGCGTCGGGGCGGCAACTCGATTGGCCGAACCACGTCAACAGCGACCGCCGTCAACTACCTCTTCCGACAAGGTGTCTTCCTCGGCCCCGGACCGGGCCGATTCCTCCACTCCCGCCGCTGACCTGCGCATTCATCACGAACAGCCGCGCTCAACAAGGTGGCCTCCACACGCAGGACACCCTTCGCGCAACGGCCTCTGCGACGATCACGCAATAGCGGATGTTCACCTTCCGCTTACCGCATGCACACACCGTCACCATTGCTCCTCTCGGAGGACCCACACCGATGAACGCCGACCTTCTCGGCCGACGCTCCACCGCGCCCTCCCGCCCCTGGCACCTCACCGCCTTCCGGGTGCCCACCGACGGCGCCCGTCGCCCCAGCGGCGCCGCACTCGTGGACCGGGTGCGCGAACTGCGGGCCCGGATCCTGTACGACAACGGCCGCCGTCCGGACTTCCGCACCGCCTCCGGCGACCATGTGGACGACCAGCACCTGGACTTCGGCGCCTGGCACTTCGTCGGGCGGCGCACCGCCGACGGCCCGCCGCTCGGGTACGTCCGGCTGTCCACACCCGACACCGGGGAGCACTTCCAGTCCCGCGAGTACCTGGGCGCGGAGGCGTACACGCAGCTGCTCCTGGACAGCGGTCTCGGCACGGGCGAGACGTACGAGCACAGCCGGCTCGTCGTCGAGCACCACGCCCGCAAGCTGGGCCTGGGCGTCCAGCTCAACGCGCTCGCGCTGGCCGCCGCGCGGCACCTGGGCGCGAAGGCGATGGTGGGCACGTCCGGGACGAAGGACGGGCAGGACGCCTTCCATGCCCGGTTCGGTTTCCGTCCGGTGGCCGGAACGCGGCGGTACGTCGAGCACTACACCGAGGACGTGGTGCTGCTCATGTGCCGGATCGGGGATGCGGCCGGTGACTACTCCGACCTGGTCGCCGAGTACACCGACCTCTTCCCGCAGCTGGTCGTGGACGCCGAAACGGTACGTCTGGACCTGCCGGCGATGCGCGAGGAGGCGCCCGCGACCCTGGCGGCCGCCCTCGCCTCGGCCCGCACGGAACACGCGCCCGACCGCCGGTCCTGGCGGCCCGAACCGGTCGAAGGGCCCGGGGAGTTGCGTGCCCTGCTCGCCTCCGGCCGGGTCCGTGAGGTGCACGACACCATCGAGCAGCAGATCGCCGAGCTGGTGCGCAGCCGTGAGCCCGGCCCCCGCTACGACGACCCGGCCGAGCTGGCCGCCGCCCGCGAGCGGCAGCTGGACGGTGCAGAGCCGTGGGAGTACGGGAGCTGGTTCTTCCATCCGTGGTCCGGACGCCTGGTGCATGTGCTGCCCGCGCCCGAGTTCCGCATGGTGCGCACCGACCGCAACAGGGGCAAGATCGACCGGCCCGAGCAGCGGCGCCTCCTCGACCGCCGGATCGGCGTGATCGGCCTCTCGGTCGGCTCGGCGAGCGCGCTGACGCTCGCCATGGAGGGCATCGGCGGCGCGTACCGCCTCGCCGACTTCGACACACTCAGCCTCTCCAACCTCAATCGGCTGCGGGCCGCCGCGCACGACGTCGGCGTCAACAAGTGTGTGCTCGCGGCCCGTCAGATGTACGAGATCGATCCCTACCTCGACATCGAGATCTTCCCGGGCGGACTCACCGACGAGGTGATGGAGGAGTTCTTCACCGCGGACGGCGGCATCGACCTGCTGGTGGAGGAGTGCGACACCCCGTACGTGAAACTCGCCGCGCGCGAGCGGGCGCGGGCGCTCGGCGTCCCCGTCCTGATGGACGCCAACGACCGTGGCCTGCTCGACGTCGAGCGCTTCGACCATGAGCCCGAACGGCCGCTGCTGCACGGCCGGTTGGGCCGGACGTGCGCCGCCGACGTGGCCGGAGAGCTCTCCTTCGAGGAGACCGTCGACCTCATTCTCGCGATGGTCGACGCCGACCGGATCAGCCCCGAACTCGCCGCGGCCATCCCGCTGATCGGCACCGCGTACAGCTCCTGGCCCCAGCTGGCCAGCGGGGTCGCGCTCGGCGGAGCGCTCACCGCCGACGCCGCCCGGCGCATCCTCCTCGACCGGCCGCTCGCCTCCGGCCGCTACTACACCGACTTCGACGCCCTGCTCGCTCCGGATCGGAACACCGCCTGATGACCACTCTCGCCCGCGTGGAACAGCCGCAGCTGTGCCATCAGACCGGGGGCGGCCTGCCCGTCCCCTTCTCCGTGGCCGGGACCGGCCTGCACCTCCCGCCGACGGTGATCACCAACGCCATGCTGGCCGAGGTCCTGGACACCTCCGACGAATGGATCACGACCCGCACCGGCATCCGTGAACGGCGGCGCCTGGCACCGGAGTTGGCCACCTCCGACATGGCGCTCTCGGCCGCCCGCCCGGCGCTGTCCGCGGCCGGCGTCGAGGCGTCCGCGATCGACGTCGTGATCGTCGCCAGCTACACCGGCGACATGCCGTTCCCGTCCACCGCGCTGATCGTCAAGGACGCGCTCGGCGCCCACCGCGCACTCCCGCTGGACTTCTCCCAGGCCGCCTGCGCCTCCGGCGTACAAGCCCTGCTCACCGCGGCGCACCTGCTACAGAACCGTTCCATCCGTACGGTGCTGCTCGTCGCCGCCGACTGCGCCTCCCGGATCACCCATCCCCAGGACCGCACCGCCGGCGTCTTCTTCGGGGACGCGGCCGCGGCCGCCGTCCTCACCCGGACCGACACCCCGGGCGCCGGACTTCTCTCGTACGACCTGGGCTCCCAGCTCACCTACGACGTCCAGGTCCGGGCCGGCGGGTCCCGTATGCCCACCTCCCCTGCCACCCTCGCCGAGGGCGCCCACTACGTCGAGATGGACGGCCGCGCGGTGTGGGAGACGGCCACCACCCGCATCCCGGAGTGCATCGACGCATCGGTCCGCCGCGCCGGCCTCACCGTGGACTCCGTCGACCACTTCTTCCTCCACCAGGCCAACCTGAACATCCTGCGCGAGGCGACGACCGCCCTCGGCATCGATCCGTCCAAGGCCCCGGTCACCCTGGACCGGCTCGGCAACACCGGCGCCGCCGGCATGTTCACCGCCCTGCACCACACGGTCTCCGCGGGCCGCCTCAAGCCCGGGGACACCTTCGTGATGTCGGCGATCGGCGCCGGATTCCAGTGGGGAGCGCTCTGCCTGCGCCAGTCCTGACCGGCACACCCGCGCTTCCCGTCACGTCGGTGACGGGAAGCGCGGGTGTCCGGAACCGTCAGTCGTGGAAGAACTCGTTCCGCGTATGCACGGAAACCTCGTCCTCCCCGGGCAGCCGGGCCCCCTCCCGCTCCGGCCGCAGCACGACCGTCCCGCTCTCCCCCGGCAGCAGCGTGAGGAGCGCCGTGTCCGCGCGCATGCCGGGTGCCTCGACGATCACGTCACCGAGGGCGACTCCCGCCGTGAGGTGGACGAGCGCGTGGTCCTCCTTCCGCTCGACGGAGCACTTGACGTCGGGGGCCGGCCAGCGGACGCCGTCGTCGCGTACGAAGACGTGTACGGCGCGGTCGACTCCGGGGGTGTCCGCGACCACCATTTCCTCGCGACGCCGGCCCGCCTGGGTGATCCGGGGGCCCACGGGGAAGGCGAGGACCGTGCGCGCGGGAACGGTGAACTCCCGCTCCGTGCGCGCTACTTCGCCATCCACGACGTGGACGCGGCGGAGCGCCAGCGAACCCGTCCACGGCTCGTCCGTGTCGTTGACGAGGACGGCGCTGAGGCCCGCCTCCCTCGGCTGGAGTGTGACGAGGCGGTCGGCGAAGGCGCCGCGCACCGCGTACCAGGCGGGTTTGGGGCGGCCGCCGTGGTCGACCAGGGACCAGGACAGCGCGGGCCACACGTCGTTGAGCTGCCAGATCAGGGAGCCGGCCGTGCGCGGCCACCACGAGCGGTGGTGTTCGACGGCGGTGCGCAGGGCGTGGGCCTGGTTGAGGCTGGTGGCCAGGTGCCAGCGGTCGGTGTCCGTGGCGATGCCGGCCGGGTCGGGGAAGCGGCCCTTCAAGCGGTCCACGAGGTTGCGCTCGCCGCCGGGTTGCTTCTGGTGCGCCAGGAGGGCCGGGTCGTCGGGGCGGTCGGGCAGTGCGCCGAGGGCCTCGGTCAGCGTGGACCGGGTCGCCGGGGCCTGCCAGCCGAACTCGGCGGCGAAGCGCGGGATTTGATCCCGGTAGTGGGCGTAGTCGAGGAGGTTCCAGGTGTCCCAGAGGTGGCTCGGGCCGTCGCCGGGCACCTGCGGGTGGACGCCGGGCTCGCTCGCCACGGGGCTGTTCACGACGTACACGGCACCGGGCGCGTGGGCCTCGACGGCGGCCGGGAGCAGCTCGCGGTAGTAGCCCTCGCCCCAGGTGCGGTCCCGGATCTGCGAGCGCCACCCCCAGTCCTCGTGGCCCAGCAGGTTCTCGTTGGCGCCGTTCCAGACGACGACGCTCGGGTGGGCGGCGAGGCGTCGGACGACGTCGTCGGCCTCGGCCACGATCTCGGAGCGCAGCGGCTCCTCCTCGGGGTAGGCGGCGCACGCGAACATGAAGTCCTGCCAGACCAGGACGCCGCGCTCGTCGCACGCCGCGTAGAAGGCCTCGTCCTCGTAGATGCCTCCGCCCCAGACCCGCAGGGTGTTCATGTTCGCCGCGCACGCCTGGTCGAGACGTTCCTCGTACCGGGCGGGCGTCATCCGTGAGACGAAGAGGTCGTCGGGGATCCAGTTGGCGCCCTTGCAGAACACCGGGCGGCCGTTGACCCGCAGGGTGAACGCGCGGCCGTGCTCGTCGGGCGTGGTGTCGATGGCGATGTGCCGGAAGCCGACGCGGTGGTGGGTCTCCTGGAGGATCCCGCCGGTCGCGTCCAGCAGTCGTACGGTCGCGTCGTACTGCGTGGGAGCGCCGTAGCCGCGCGGCCACCAGACGTCGGGGCTCGGGACGTCAACAGCCATCTTTTGGCGTCCTGTTGAGGCGATCGGGAAGCGCTCCGTGCGGCCCGCGACGACCACCTCGGCCTCGCACGGGCCGCCCTCCACGTCGAGGCCCACGACGAGCGTGCCGCGCCGCAGGTCCCCGTCCAGGGTCGTGGTGACATCGACGTCGGCGCGGGCCGTGTCCCACACCTCAAGGCGTACGTTCCGCCAGATCCCCGCCGTGACGAGCGTCGGGCCCCAGTCCCAGCCGCCCTCGCAGGCCATCGTGCGCAGTTCGTTGTAGGGGTACGTCCAGTCGTACGGCAGCGGGTCGTCGCCGGCCGCGTCCATCATGGCCTGCGCCGAGGAGGCGAAGCGGACGGCCAGCTCGTTCGTCCCGGGCCGTACGGCGTCGGTCACGTCGAAGCGGTAACGGCGGTGCATGTTGCGGGTGTTGCCGACCTCCGTGCCATTGACGAGGATCGTCGCGACCGTCTGGAGCCCGTCGAGGACGAGGTGCACGCGTGAGCCGTCGGGCCGGGCGGCCAGGTGGAACTCTCTGCTGTACTCCCAGTCGGCGAGCCCGACCCACTGCACCTCCGCCTCGTTCGTGCCGAGGAACGGGTCCGGGATGATCCCGGCCCGCATCAGGTCGGTGTGTGCGCATCCCGGAACGACCGCCGGCACCTCGATGTCACCGATTTCACCGGTGCCACCGTTGCTACGGAGCGTCCAGCCCTCACCCGTCAGTTCCACGTTCCCGTGCCCTCTCATTCGTCCGGCCGATCCGTCGGCGCCCGGTATCCCTCGGGAACCTGCGACAGCTCCCGTACTCCCGTCTCGAAGACCTCGACGGACTCCAACACCGCGCTGTCGCCGACGAGTTCGACGGTCAGCTCGGCGGCCGTCACCGGCTCGGTGAGGTGGATGCGTCCGACGCCCACGGTGAGCCCCTCGGCGAGGACACGGTCACCGGCCCGCACCACATGACGTACGACGCGCTGCCCGTCGGTGAGGTCCTCGCGCAACCGGACGTGGTCGAAGGTGACCAGGCCTCCGAAGGAAGCCGTCCAGGTGTCCCCATGGGTCAGCTCGGCGGTGGCGGCCGGTGTCCCGAAGCGGCGCGCGACCTCCGCGCCGAACTCCGCCACCCGCGCGGCATCGGCGTCCGGGATCCGGCCGCGTGTGTCGGGCGGCAGGTTGAGCAGGAGGTTCGCGCCGAGGCCGACCGAGCGGTAGTGGATGGCGAGCAGGTGCTCCAGGGACTTGGGCTCGTCGTCCGGGTGCCAGAACCAGCCGCGCCTGATCGACACGTCGCACTCCGGCGGCAGATACAGCGCCTCGGCGAACTCGGCGGTGACGACCGTGTAGTTGCTCATCTGGGTGTGGTCGACGACGTACTCGACGGGGTCCGCCGCGAGCCCGTCCTCGTTGCCCACCCAGCGGATCGTCGGGTCACCCATGTTGAACACCATGGCGTCCGGCTGGTGCTTGCGGGCGACGGCCATGATGGCGGTCCAGTCGTACTCGTAGCCGTCCGAGCCTGCGCCGTCGAACCACAGCTCCATCAACGGCCCGTACCAGGTGCACAGTTCGCGGATCTGCTCGGTGTAGAGCTTGGTGTACGCGGCCGGGTCGGCGTACTCCGGCGCGTGGCGGTCCCACGGGGAGAGGTACACCCCGAAGCCGAGGCCTGCCGCCCGGCAGGCCGCCGCCAGTTCGCCGACCACATCACCCTCGCCGTCCTTCCACGGCGAGGAGGCGACGGAGTAGTCGGTGGTCTTCGTGGGCCACAGGCAGAAGCCGTCGTGGTGTTTCGCCGTGATGATCGCGTAGCGGGCCCCGGCGGCGCGGGCGGTCTCGACCCACTGTTCGGCGTCGAGGTCGGTGGGGTCGAAGGACGACGCCGGGAGGGTGCCGTCGCTCCACTCCTGGCCGTGAAAGGTGTTGATGCCGAAGTGGAAGAAGGCGCCGGTGTTGCTGCGCTGCCAGGCGAGTTGGTGCGGTGTCGGGGCGATCGGGGCGATCGCCCCGATGGGGGCGTCAGGTTGCAACGCGGGTCCTTTCGGGGTGGTACGGGTCGGGCTCAGGCGTACTGCTCGTCCTGCGCCCAGCAGTGCACCCAGTGGCTCTCGTCGACCTGGGTCCTGGCCGGGAAGGCCGTGGCACAGACGGGCTTGGCCAGCGGGCAGCGGGTGCGGAAGCGGCAGCCGGAGGGCGGGTCGACGAGGCTCGGGGGTTCGCCGAGGGTCTCCTCGTCGTCGGCGACGTCCGGTTCGTCGAGAAAGCCGCCGCGGTCGGGGTCGGGGGCCGAGTCCAACAGGAGCTTGGTGTAGGGGTGTTGGGGATTGGCCACGATCTCGTCGCCGGGTCCGGACTCGACGAGCTGACCCGCGTACAGGACCTTGATCTCGTCGGCGAAGTAGCGGGCGCTGGCGATGTCGTGGGTGATGTAGAGGATCGCCAGGCCCTCGTCGTCACGGAGCTTGCCGAGCAGGTTGAGGATGTCCAGGCGGATCGAGACGTCCAGCATGGAGATCGGCTCGTCACCGAGGAGCACCTTGGGGCGGGCGGCGAGCGCGCGGGCGATGGCGATGCGCTGGCGCTGGCCGCCGGAGAGCTCGTAGGGGAACTTGTCGATGAATTGGTCGGCGGGTGTGAGGTTGACGCGTTCGAGGAGCTGGAGGATCTGCTGCTCCATGTCCTCGGCGCCCGACGCGAGTCCGTGCAGTTTCAAGGGGCGGCTGAGGATGTAGCGGATCTTGTGGACCGGGCTGAGCGAGGAGAACGGGTCCTGGAAGATCATCTGGACCTGGCGGTAGTACGCGCGCTTCGCCTTCGCCGTGCGGGCCTTCTTGACGACGTCGCCGTCGAGCCGGATCTCGCCCTCGGTGGGCGGGTAGGCGAGCGCGAGCATCCGGGCGAGCGTCGACTTTCCGCTGCCGGACTCGCCGACGAGCGCGGTGATGCGGCCCTTGTGCAGGGCGAGCGAGGTCGGCTCGACGGCCTTGACCTCCTTGCCGTGGCCGCCCGGCCCGTGCATCGGGAAGCGCTTGACGACCTCGCGGGCCTCCAACACCGGTGCCGGGAGGGTGGTTTCAGGTGCGGGCATGGCGGTCCTCGGCTTCCGGGGTCGTCGTGGCGGGGTGCCGGTGGAGATGGCAGGCGACATCGCCGGCGTCACCGAGCTGCAGCAGGACCGGCTCCTCGCGGTCGCAGGCGTCCATCCGGTGCGCGCAGCGCGGGTGGAAGGAGCATCCGGGCGGCGGGGTGCGCAGTCCGGGCGGCGAGCCGGGGATGCCGGTGATCTCGCGGCGTTCGCCGTGGAGCGGAGGGAAGGCGCCGCGCAGTGCGGTGGTGTACGGGTGTTGCGGGTCCTCGTAGAGGCGGCGAGGTGGCCCGGTCTCCACGATCTTGCCCGCGTACATGACGGCGATCCGGTCGGCGATCTCGATGAGCAGCGACAGGTCGTGGGTGATGAAGACGACCGAGAAGCCCAATTCGCGCTTCAGGCGTGCCACTTGGCGCAGGATCTGGCGCTGCATGACGACGTCGACAGCGGTCGTCGGCTCGTCCATGACGACGAGGTCGGGTTCGCAGGCGAGCGCGAGGGCGATGGTGGCGCGCTGGCGCATGCCGCCGGACAGCTCGTGGGCGTAGGAGCGCAGCCGGTCGGCGGGGATGCCGACCATGCCGAGCAGCTCCCCCGCCCGCTCCCAGGCCTCCTTCTTCGACAGGCCGCGGTGCTTGCGGAGGACGTCGGCGAACTGGGTGCCGAGCCGGAGTACGGGGTTGAGGGCGTTCATCGCGCTCTGGAAGACGATCGCTACCTTTTCCCAGCGCAGCGCGGCCAGTTGACGCTCGGTCAGGCGCAGGATGTCGGTGTTGTCGGCGCCGTCGTGGCCGTGCAGGATCACCGAGCCCGCGGTGGTCACGGCCGGCGGCCGCTCCAGGCGGGTCATGGCGGTGACCAGGGTGGACTTTCCGCAGCCGCTCTCGCCGACGATGCCGAGCGTCTCGCCGCGGCGCAGCGTGAGGTCGACGCCGCGGACGGCGTGCACGGGGTCGTCCTGGTCGAAGTAGTCGACGTGCAGATCGCGGACGGTGAGCAGCGGGGCCCCGGTGGTCGGGCTCATGACGTGGCCTCCTTCACGGGCGTGGCCTGGGCGGGCACGGCGGCGTCGGCCGCGCCGAGGCGGGCGGCGCGGGCCCGCATCCGTACCTGCTTGGAGGGCTTGCGCAGACGGGGGTTGGACACCTCGTCGATGCCGAAGTTGATGAGCCCCGCGGCGACGCCGACCAGGGCGATGCACGCGCCCGGCGGGACGAACCACCACCAGGCGCCGCGGGTGAGCGCCGAGCCGTTCTGCGCCCAGTACAGCATCGAGCCCCAGCTGGTGATGTTGATGTTGCCGAGGCCCATGAAGGACAGGCCCGCGTCCGCGAACATCGAGCCGACGACCGCGCCGAGGAAGCTCACGGAGATCAGCGGCGCGAGGGACGGGATGAGCTCGCGGGTGATGACACCCCAGCGGCTCTCACCGGTCATCTCGGCTGCGGCCACGAAGTCACGGTGCCGCAGCGACAGTGTCTGCGCCCGCTTCTGCCGCGCTGCCCACGGCCACGCGGTGAGGCCGATGACGAGGGCCACGGTGAGCCAGCCGCCGCGCCCCTGCACATAGCTCGCCACGATGATGAGCAGCGGCATGCCGGGGATGACGAGGAAGATGTTGGTGGCGACGGTGAGGAACGAGTCCGCCCGCCCGCCGAGGTAGCCGCCCGCGACCCCGACCAGGACCGAGAGCACCGTGGTGACGACGCCCGCGACGAGCCCGACGAGCAGCGAGACACGGCTGCCGACGACGAGCTGCGCGAAGACGTCCTCGCCGTTGGCCGTGGTACCCAGCAGGTGTGCCCCGGAGGGCGGTTGCATCGAGCCGCTGGTGTCGACGGCGTCGGGCTGGAGCCCCATCAGGTTCTCCACGACGAACGGGCCGAACACCGCGACCAGGGTGAAGAACACGATGATCGTGATCCCGACACGGACCTTGATGTTCCCGGGCAGCTTCGGCAGCCGCCGCCCGGCGCGTGCGGGCTTGCCGGGTCGCGCACCGCGTACCGACGTCGTCATGAGCGGGTCTCCCTCGCGCGCGGGTCGATCAGTCCGTACACCGAGTCCGCGATGAAGTTCGCGGCGAGCACGGTGAGCGAGACGATCAGGAACAGGGCCTGCATCAGCGGGTAGTCGACGCTGGAGACGGCCTGGTAGAGCAGATAGCCGACGCCGGGGTACGAGAAGACGATCTCGACGAGGATCTGGCCGCTGACGGCGGAGCCGATGGTGAGGGCGAAGCCGGCGACGCTGGGCAGCACCGCGTTGCGGGCGGCGTACTGGAACATCACGCGGGCCTTGGACAGGCCCTTGGCGCGGGCCAGGAGCACGTAGTCCTCGGAGACGGTGGTCACCATCATGTTGCGCATGCCGACGAGCCAGCCGCCGAACGAGGCGACGACCATCGTGATGGCGGGCAGGATGCCGTGTGTCACGACGCTCATGAGGAACGGGCCGTTGAAGGCGACCGCCATGTCACCGTCGTACGCGCCGCTGATCGGCAGCCAGTTGAGCTGCACGCCGAACGCCATGACCAGCAACAGCGCGACCCAGAAGAACGGCAGCGCGCCGAGGAACATCGAGGCGGGCGTGATGAAGGAGTCGAAGCGCGAGCCGACGCGGGAGCCCGCGATGACACCCATCGAGGTGCCGATGACGAACGCGAGCACGGCGGTCAGGCCGACGAGCCCGATCGTCCAGGGCAGCCCGGAGCGGATCACTTCCCACACGGGCGTCGGGTAGTACGCGACGGACGCGCCGAAGTCGAAGTGGGCGATCTGGCCGAGGTAGGTGACGTACTGGTCCCACAGCGGAGCTCCGGGCGCGCCGAACAGCCGGTAGATGCTGGTGACTTGGTCGGCGGACAGGTTCTGCTTCTGCTGCATCTGCGAGATGAGCGCGGAGGCGGGGTCGCCCGGCATCAGGCGCGGGATGAGGAAGTTGAGGGTGACGGCGACGGCGGCGGCTCCGAGGTAGAAGCCGAGGCGCCGCAGGAAGTAGCGGGCGGCGCCGAACCGTGCGGCCGCGGAGCGACGGTTGGGTGGCGGGGCCTCCGCGGCGGCGGGGGTGAGGACGGGAGCAGTGGCCATGTCCATCAGCCCTTCGCCGGGCGGAGGTTGAGCAGGATGCTCATGGCGTCGACGCCACCGCCCCAGGGGGCGGGCTGGGCGTAGGGGTTCTTCGCGCTCGGCCAGCCGGTCCAGTTCTTGCTGTTGTACTCGGAGGAGACGCCGATCGTGATCAGCGGTGCGGCGGGCACGTCGTCGACCATGATCTTCTCGAACTCGGCCGAGTACTTCTTCACCGTCGCGTCGTCGTTGGCGCTCGCCATGTCCTTGAGCAGCGCGTCGGCCTTCTTGCTCTTGTAGTGACCGTAGTTGGTCCAGATGCCGGCGTTCTCGCTGTAGAGCATGTCCTTGAAGAAGTTGTACGGCGTGGAGTAGTAGATCCCGCCGCCGATCGTGACGTCGAAGTCACCGGACTTGCGTTTGGCGTCGATCTGCGCGGCCGCGATCGGCTTCACATTGACGTCGATGCCCGCCTTCTTCAGCTGCGAGGCGACGACCTTGTCGAACTGGACGGCGTCGCCCCACTCCTGCACCTCCATGATGGAGAAGCTGAGCTGCTTGCCGCCGCCGTCGACCAGCTTGCCGTTCTTCTTCGTGTAGCCGGCCTTCTTGAACTCGGCGAGTGCCTTGATGAGTTCGGCCTTGGGCTGCTCGGCGTCCTTGTACTCGTCGGCGATCCACTTGCCCTGGGTCTTCGAGTCGAGGCCCGTGAGGTTGAGGGTGTTGAACATCCCCGGATTGGTCACGTTCAGGAGCTGGCTGCGGTCGACGGCCAGCGAGAGGCCCTTGCGGACGTGGACGTCGTCGAAGGGCTTCTTGGTGTGGTTGAAGAACAGGAACTGGCCGCCGTAGGTGGGGTACCAGGCGTGGTGGTTCTTCGGGTCCCTGTCGATGTACTGCTTCTTGACGTCGGGCACGACGCCGCCGCTCCAGTCGAGCTCCCCGCTGAGCAGCTTGGGCACCTCGGACGCCTGCGTGACGATGGGCGCCTTCACGGTCTTGACCGGGACGTTCTTCTGCTTCCAGTAGTTGTCGCGGGCCTCGAAGGTGAGCTGCTGCGGTGTGTACTGCTTGAGCTTGTACGGGCCCGAGCCGACCGGGTTCGGATTGGTGTCCTTCGCGCCGTCCTTCTTCTTCCAGATCTTCTCGGGCACCGGGGTGGTCCCGCCGATGCTGTCGATCTTGGAGTAGGCGGGTGAGTCGAAGGTGATCTCTACGGTGTGGTCATCCGGCGCGGAGGCCTTGGTGAAGTCGAAGGCCCAGGTCGGGGGCAGCTTGTTCTTCTTCACGTAGTTCAGGGTGAACACCACGTCGTTGGCGGTGAGCTTGGAGCCGTCGCTCCAGTTGGCCCGCTCGTCGAGGTGGATGGTGATCTTCTTGCCGCCGTCGGCCCACTCGTACTTCTTCGCCAGCCAGGGGGTGAACTTGCCGCCCTGAAGAATGTTGAAGTCGAAGAGTGCCTCGTACTGGAAACCGAACGTGCCCTGGGTGGGCTTGAGGGCGAACGGGTTGAAGTTGCGGTTGATGGTGGTGCCCGCGAAGCCGAGGTTCGTGGTGAGCGCGCCGCCACCGGCGGAGCCGCCCGCCGGGGTCGGCGCGGCCGAACAGCCGGCCAGGGCGAGCGAGAACACCGCGGCGCCGACGGCGGCGACGCGGACACCGGTACGCGCGGTGGCGGGTCGGGACATGGGGGTCACGCGGAGCTTCGGGTTCATCGGAGGCTCTCCGGAGGGGTGTTGGGGGCGGGGGACATCGCGCGGGGGGTGGGGTGGAGCGGCACACGTTGGACATCGTTGTCAGAGCAAGGCGGTGGGGCGCCGTGGTGCGTGGATCAGCCGGGGGTGGGGCCTTGGTGGGTGGGGGCGCCTCCTGTGGTGGAGGCGCGGCCGGTGGGAGTACGTCCCGTGGGGGCACGACCGGCGGGGACACGCCCCGTGGGGGCACGACCGGTCGGGGCGTGACCGCGGTCCGCGGGGGCCGGGCCGCTGCTGCCGCGCGGGACGAGGCGCGGGGTCTCGTCCTCGACGGTGCGCGCGGGCCCGCCGTCGATCAGCGCGAGCAGCTCCTCGGCGGCGTGCCGCCCGAAGGCCGGGGTGTCACGCACCAGGGCGGACAGCGGCGGGTGGGTGGAGCCCGTGAGCACGGACTCGTCCCAGGCGACGAGCGTCAGCGCGTCCGGCACCGGTATGCCGAGCGAGGCGGCGACGCCGAGCCCGGCGACGGCCAGCACATCGGTGTCGTAGACGAGGGCAGTGGGCCGCCGCGGCGCAGGTGTGTCGAGCACCTGCCGGGTGGCGTCGACGCCCTGCTGCCGGGAGTAGTCGGTGGGGATGCTGCGTACGTCGGCGGGGTCGAGCCCGAGCCGCTCCGCCTCGTCCCGCAGGGAGCGGATCCGCCGCTGGGTGTGGGCGAGATGGGGCAGCCCCGCGATGTGCACGATGCGGCGGTGCCCGAGGCCGTGCAGGTGCTGGACGATGCCGGCCATCGCCAGGGTGTCCGAGGCCCACACGCTGGAGATGCCCGGGTGCACCGTGCCGTCCTCGCTCCGCGGCACGGGGCCGACGAAGACGGCGGGCAGGCCGAGTTCGTCGAGCAGCGCCGGGCGCGGGTCGCCGTCCCTCGGGTCGACGACCAGCACACCGTCGACCCGGCGCTCGGCCCACCAGCGGCGGTAGGCGGCACACTCGGCGTCCAGGTCGGGGACCACCTGAAAGAGCAGTCCGATGCTCCGTACGGCGAGCGCCTCCTGGATCCCGGACACCAGCTGCAGGAAGAAGAACTCCGCGCCCAGGGCATGCGCGGGGCGGGCCAGGACGAGGCCGACCGTGGCGGTGCTGTCCCCGGTCAACGCCCGTGCCGCCGCGCTCGGTTGCCACCCGAGCCGGTCCGCGACCTCGCGCACCCGTCGGCGGGTGGCCGGTGAGACACCGGGCCGTCCGTTGAGCGCCAGGGAGACGGCGGACTCGGACACGCGCGCCTCTTCGGCGATGTCTTTCAGGGTCGAGCGTCTGGAGGGAGTACGGCGCATGGAATTCTCCTGCCACGCCTACCGGCAAGCCGCCCCCGAACGGGACGGCCCGAAACCCAACTGCCCTGAACTCAAGCGGTTGAGTGCGAGAACGCTAAAGCGCTTGAGCCTCTGGGGCAACAGGTCGCGCACCAATTGCCGCTATGAGGCCCGTATTTGCCGTGCCGATCGATGCAACAAGCCGCCATGAAGCGTGATTTGACGTGGCTCAGCGGTGAATACGGTGGCATGGTCGGGCGAGACACCCCAAGACACGAGTCCGCCGGCCGCCGACGCCTGCTCGACATCACCCGCCCCTCCCCTGATCTACTGGGCGGATGGAGGAGCTCCCGCCCACCGGCCATCAGCAACCCGCACATCCCACCGCCGACCCCTGGCCCCGCCGCCTCGCCGAGCGCGGACACCCCGGCGCACGCCGTATCGGCGCCGGTGTCGAGGGTGTCGTCTACGCACTCGGGAACGGCCGGGTCGCCAAGGTGTGGACCGGGCGCCCACCGGCAGGCCTCGCCCTGACTCGCCAGGTGTACGCGGACATCGCGGCGCACCGCCTGCCGTTCGTCACGCCGGAGATCTTCGAGGTCTCGGAGTACGAGGGCGTGGTGGTGACGTACGAGCGCGATCTGCCGGGCACGTCGGTGCACGGCGACTCCGCGCACGAACCGTTCGACCGCGAACTGCCGGCACACCATCGGGATGTGTTGCTGGCGGTCCTGCGGGGCCTGGCCTCCGTGCCCGCGACGGACGCGATGCGCACGCTCACCGTCCAGGGCGACGACCGTCCCCTGTGGCAGGGACAGCACCGGTTCCCGTCCGCGCTCGCGGGCCTCGTCTCGCGCGCCGTCGCCCGCCATCGCGACGCGCTGGCACGCCTCGTGCCCGGCCTCGACGCGGGTGTCGAGCGCGCGCTCGACGCGCTGCGTTCGCTCCCCGACGTTCCGGACACCGCGATCCACGGCGACCTCGTCCCGCCCAACATCCATGTGGACGCCTCCGGCCACCCCGTGGCCGTACTCGACTTCGGCTTCTGCACCACCGCCGGCGACCCGGCCTTCGAAGCCGCCGTCACCGCGGCCGTCTGGGACATGTACGGCCCGCACGCGGCGGCCCACACCGAGGAACTCACCCGGCTGTTCGCCGACGAACTCGGCTACGCGCCCGCCACCTTGAGCGCCTACCAAGCGGCGTACGCCCTCACCACCTACGACCTGTTCGGCATGGGCGACGACGACGGCCACTTCCGCTGGTGCGCCGAACAGCTGCTGCGCAATGACGTGTTCAACGGCCGGGAGCCCTGACCCGTCACGACGGGGTGGGCGTCCTGACCGGGCGCCCTCATGTGCAGTTTCTGTGCGCGCGTGCACGTGAAATGTGCCCCCAATGGGGGTTTTTCATGGATTTCGTCATCGGGCGCATCCGAATTGTCTGCCCTGCGGGTACGCCTGCGCCCCCACGCACTACCGGGGCGCGCCACCCGCGTTGAAGCTGCCGGGAGTCGCCGACAGTAACGATTCTGCTGATCTTCGCTCACCACCCTTCGTTCCATTCATCGAAGCCCCAAAGGACACAAGGTGCGCAAGCAAGCCGGCGAGGTCGGCACGCTTCTCAGGCTCGTCGCGGACAGCAGGGCCGACGACTCCCTCATCGGGCGAGAGGCGGAACTGACCCAACTGCGGAGTCTGTTGGCGGTCCACCGACTGGTCACCGTCACCGGCCCGGTCGGGGTCGGCAAGAGTCTGCTGAGCGACATCGCCGCGCAGCGGTCCCGGCCGCCCCGACGGCAGGTCGTGCGGGTGTCCTGGCCCGAGGCGTCCGGCCGACCGGGGGACTTTCGCAACGCCGTACGGCAGGCGCTGCTCAGCACCCCGCTCCCGCCGGACGGCCCGACCACCGGACGGCGGGCGACGCCTCGGGTCCTGCTGTTCCTGGACGACATCGACCCGGTGCATGACGAGTGTGTCGGCGTGGTCCAGCGGCAGCTGCTCCACCACCCCACGCTCCAGGTCCTGATCACCGCCCGCAGCCCCCTCGGTCTCGGCGACGAAGCGGTGCTGCGGCTCGGCCCGCTCCCCACCGAGCCCGAGGACGACGGCTCCCCCTCGCCCGCCGCGCGCCTGTTCCTGGCCACGGCCGGTGGCGCGCTGCGGCACCGCGACCCGGCCACCCTCGAACGCGTCCACGCCGTCTGCCACACCCTCGACGGACTGCCCCTGGCCATCGAACTCGCCGCCGCCCAGCTGAGGTCGTACTCCCTGCACGACCTGGCCGAGCTCGTGGAGCACGGGCAGTCCTGGCTGCACAGCCCCCGCCAGCGTCTGCCGCGGCACCGTTCCGTCGAGGCGGCCATCGGGGCGGTGCACACGCTGTGCTCCCCCTGGATGCGGATGGTGTGGAGCCGGGCCAGCATTCTGGCCGGGTCGTTCGGCGAGGCGGCGGCCGTGCTGCTGTGCACCGGCGGCGAGATCGCCCCGCATCAAGTGCCGGGCCTGCTCACCCAGTTGGCCTCGCTCGGTCTGCTCCAGCACGAGAACGATCCGCACGGCCCCGGCGAGCCGCGCTATCGCATGCCCCCGGCCGTAAGGGAGTTCGGCGAGCGCCGGCTCACCGAGGCGGGCGAGCTGGACATCGCCGTCGAACGCCGGGCCGGACACTGCCGAAGGATCGTGCACCTCGCGGAACACCTGTGGGAGCACGGTCATCAGACGCAGGCCGTACGCCTGGTGGCCGACGAGCAGCACAACATCAACGCCATCCTGCGCTACGCGCTGACCGACCCCCGGCCCGAGGTCACCGTCGCCGCCCTGGAGACCGCGACCCGTCTGTGGTTCTGGTGGGTCACGGGCCACGCCGCGGCCGGGCTGCGCTATCTCCTCCAGCTGCTGGCCCGCTGCCCCGAGGACCACCCGTCGGCGGCCCCCGCGGCCTGGCTCGCCGCCTGGCTCGCCGCGCGCACCGACCCGGACACGGCCCTCACCCTGCTCGACCGGATCTGGCCCGGTGCCGTCCTCGACGGCGACGACACCCTGCTGGCCCGCATCGCCCATGTCCACGGACTCATCGCCCTCACCCTCGGCGACCCCCTCCAGGCCGGGGACCTCTTCGAGCAGGCCTGCGTCCTCACCCCCGACCGTGCCACCGGCGGACCGGGCCGCGCCGTCTACCTCGCGGCCCTCGCCGTCGCCCGGCGCGACACCGAGCCGCGCGCCGCACACCGCGCGGCGCTCGCCGCGCTCGCCCAGCCCGGACTGCGCGACGACGTGTGGTCGAGCATGCGCGCCCGCTACGCCCTGGCCCTCGTCGACCACCACAACGGCCGCGCCGCCAGAGCCTGGACGCGCGCACACCGCGCGGTGTCCGACGCCGACTCCGCCACCTGCGCGCCCCAGGCCCACGCCGCACTGCGCTCCCTCCTCACGGTCCTGCGCACGGGGCAGGCCGCCCCGGCGCCGGTCATCCCGGGGTTGTCCGGGTGACGCGACACCATGGGCCGCGGCAGCAGCGGCGTACTCGGCACCGAGACGGCGGCAAGCGCCTGGGCGTGCGCCGCTACAGGGCCTCGGTCGTCACCAGGCGCTCTGGGCCGGTCCGGTGGCGCGGCCGCTGAGGCCGGTCGACGGCCCGGGGACCGCGGCGGCCGGGGTCTCGGCCGGGCACAGCGCGATGATCGCGATGTCGTCGGCCAGGTGGTGGGTCCAGTCGCGGACGCCGGCGTCGAGGTGGCCGACGAGGTGCTCGGGGGTGCCGTACGGCGCCCGGGTCAGGCCCTCGGTGAGGGGGTAGAACTCGCCTGTCGGGTTCCGGGCCTCGCTCAGGCCGTCCGTGTGGGCCACGAGCGTCGCGCCGGCGCCCAGGCGCACCGTGTGCGGGGAGGGCGGGGCGCCGGAGCCGAGCGTGCCGAAGCCCAGCGGCAGCAGGGTCGGGACGTCGATCTCCGTGACGCCCCCGGAGGTGACCTCCAGCGGCGTGAGGTGGCCGCAGTTGACGACGTGCAGGTCGTAGGCCTCCTGCCCCGGGCCGTCGTGCTGGAGCAGCAGCGCCGTCGCGAACAGCTCCTCGTCCTCGCGTGTGGCGGCGGCGCGCTGCACCTGCCGGTCGAGGCGCGCGGCGAGCTCCCCGAGCTCCTCCGTCTCGAAGGCCTGGCTGCGGAAACAGCCCAGCAGGTCGGTGACGGTCTGCACCGCCTGCAGCCCCTTGCCTCGTACGTCGCCGATGAGGATGCGGGTGCCGAACGGGGTGTGCAGGGCCTCGATGAAGTCGCCGCCTATGCCGGTGTCCGCGGTGGCGGGCCGGTACAGGCTCGCGAGGTGAAGCCGACCCAGGTCCTCGGGTATGGGGTGCAGCACGGCGTGCTGCAGGGTGCTCGCGGTCTGGCTGATCCGGGTCAGCCGGTCGCGCTGCTCCCGCCGTGACCAGACGACGGCGCCGGCTGCGGCCCCGAAGGCGAGCGCGACGATCAGGGTGCCGGCGTCGCCGATGCCCGTACGCGTCAACAGGTACTGCAGTCCCGCGGCGCAGGCCACCGCCACGGAGACCGCTACACGGCCGAGCAGCAGCGCGGCCACGGCGAGCACGATCGTGCCGACGCGCAGCAGCTGGCGCGCCTCGGAGGGCAGCGGGGCGCTGTCGATGGCGGACGTGTACGGCAGGGCCTGCGCGGCGGCGGTGCCGAGGAGGATGGAGCCGGGCAACAGCGCCGCGCTGGTGCCGAGGTGGGTACGGGGAAGGGCGGCGAGGTAGCGCGCCATCTGCGGTGCGGCGGCCAGCATGACGCCGAAGCCGATCAACGCCACGACGGCGAAGTCGCCCGCCACCGGGTAGGCGTGCACGCTCAGTCCGGCGTGCAGCAGGACCAGGCCGAGCGCGGCCAGCGGGAGGCCGAGCGAGGACCCCGTCACCGGTGCGATCGCGCGGCGCCGCACCAGCAGACAGCTCGCCGCGCCGCCGACGCCGAAGGCCGACAGGACGAACGCCGCGGACTCCGGGCCGCCGCCCCTCTCGGCAGCCAGCGACGGGAGGGCCATGGAGAGCACGACCTGGGTGAAGCCGAGCGCGAGGCCCGCGATCAGCGCGCCCGCTCGCAGCGCTCCCGGCATCAGCGCCGGGCGACCGCGGGACGCCATCGACAGGCCGGGGCAGCGCAGCCGCGCGAGGACGAGGGCGACCGTGGCGGCGAGCAGCAGCAGGCCCACGCGCGGGTCCGCCCACCCCCACACGGGGGCGAGCTGGAGCGCGGCGGGGGCGAGGACGCCGAAGGCGATCAGGCAGGCAGCACGCGGCCGGTCCGGCATCGGATGCCGCGTCGCCGCGGAGGGTTCGGGTACATAGCGGTGCACCAGTAAGAGCGCGGCGATGGCCGCGACGGTCATCACGGCCATGGCCACGCGCCACCCGGTGGTGGAAGCCGCCCGCGGCGCCAGGTTCACGGCGATCACGAAGCCCACGGACATCGCGGCCAGCCAGCCGCCCATCACCTTGCGCATGCGGCCGGGCAGGAACACGGTCGGCAGAAAGGCGAGGCAGCTGACGAAGACCGCTGCGAGGGCCACGGCGACGACGATCCGCCCGAGCACGTACGACCAGCCGTCGAAGGCGACGGCGAGCAGCGCGCAGCCGGCGGCGAGCCCCGCCAGGGACACGATCAGTACCGAGCGCCGGCCCCGCAGGTCACCGGCCCGTCCCGCGACGAACAGGGTGAGCAGTGCCAGGGACGAGCCCACGACGCGGGCGACCACCTCTTGGCCGGTGCCGAGGCCGAGCTCGGTGTGGACCAGGGGGACGGCGGCGGAATGCACCGCGGGCGCCACCACGTACAGGGCCGCCACGGCGGCGAGCAGCAGTCCGACCACGCGTGCCGGGCTCCGTGTGCCGTCCGCCGCATACCCGGCAGCGGGTCTCGCGCCGCCGCCGGGCGCACCGGTGCCGACCATGTACTGACCTCCCTGGGTTTCCCCCTTCCGCGTGGTCCTCCAGGGACAATCGTCGGGGATTACATATGACGTTTGTAAGGACCGAAAGTCCCTAAAGGAACTTTACAGACAACCAGGAGGTAACCGGACAGGTCAGCGTCGGGTCAAGGAGATGGGCAGACCGTCCTTGGGGAACGGCAGGGAGTGGTAGTCCATCGGCGGCTCGTAGGCGGGGTCGACCGTCCAGCGGTGGGTGCGCAGCAGGCGGTGCATGATCGCCTTGATCTCCAGGCCGGCGAAGTACAGGCCGATGCACTTGTGCACGCCGCCGCCGAAGGGCTCCCAGGCGTACCGGTGCGAGCGGTCCTCCCGGCGGTCGGGGCCGAAGCGGTCCGGGTCGAAGGCCGTGGGGTTCGTCCAGTACTCGTCCATGAGGTGGCTGAACTGGACGCCCACGAGGACGTCCGTCCCTGCGGGGATGCGCACGCCCTGGATCGTCGTGTCCTTGACCGCGTACCGGACCAGCGTCGGGACCGGCGCCCGCAGCCGCAGCGCCTCGCGCATCACCAGGTCCATCGACTCCATGCCCTCGAGCTCGGCCATCGACGGCGCGGGGCCCAGGGCGAGCGCCTCCGCGCGGCAGCGTTCCTGCCAGTGGGGGTGCTGGCCGAGGTGCTGGAGGATCGTGGAGGTGGTGACGGTCGAGGTGTCGTGCGCCGCCATCATGAGGAAGATCATGTGGTTGACGACGTCGTCGTCGGTGAACCGCTCGCCGTCCTCCGTCTCGATGTGGCACAGGACCGAGAAGATGTCGTCGGTCTGCTCGGCGCGCTTCGCCGGGAGGTAGTGGCGCAGGAACTGCTCCAGCACCTTGCGTCCGCGGTAGGCCTTGCCCCACCGGGTGAACGGCACGTCGGCGCGTACGACGCCCGCGGCGGCCTGCACGCAGGCGATGAACGCCTTGTTGACCCGGTCCATCTCCGCCTGGCCGGTGTCCTTCGCGCCGCCCATGAACAGGTCGGCCGCGATGTCGAGCGTGAGCTGCTTCAGCTTCCAGTACGAGGGGAACTCCGCGCTCTCCTCCCAGCCCGCCATGCCGTGCTCGATGGCGGGGTGGAGGCGCCGGGTGTACGCCGCCAACCGCTCGCGGGTGAAGGCCTGTTGCATGATCCGGCGGTGCGCCTTGTGCTCGTCGAAGTCGATGAGCATCAGCCCGCGGTGGAAGAAGGGCCCGACGAGCTGCGCCCACGCCGGCTCGTTGGCGAACGCCTTGTCCTTGTTCAGCAGCGCCTCGCCGCAGGCGTCGGGACCGAGCAGCATCGCCGAGTTCTTGCCCAGCACATGGAACGGGGCGACCGGCCCGTACCGCTCCCAGCCCCGCCGGTAGAACGCGACCGGATCCTTCGAGTACGCGAAGAGCTGCCCGACCCAGGGCAGACCGCGATCATCACGCCGCTGAGCCGGAATGGCCCGCGCCTCGACCCCTTCGACCGTCACGTCACTCCGCCTTCCCGCGCCGCCCCGACCGGGACTTCGCCGCCGCGCGCAGCATCCTGCTCCCGGCGACGCCGACCAGCAGCGTGGCGAGCGGCAGGGCCACGTCCACCCACGGGTCACGGATCGGCTTGTAGGTGGCGGTCCCGTCCTTGATCTCGATGAAGCCGAGCGGCTTGGCCCCGGCGCCGCCTCCGCCTCCGCCGCCCTCCCCGTCCTTGTCCCCCGCCTTCTCGCGCCCGGCGCCACCACCGAAGCCGAAGCCGACCTGGGCGACCGGGACGACGGTGATGCCCTCCCGGAAGACCGGCTCACCGAAGACCGCGGCGACGGAGGCCCGGCCGCCGAGCTTGTCGGCCAGCTGTTCCAGCAGTGCGGCGGATGCGTGGGCGGCGCCGAGCTCGGCCGACGAGCCGGGCACGGTCTGTCGGTCCTGACTGGTCATGCGGTGCCTCCCTGGCGGGTGTTCCGGGGCGGAGCACTTCACGCTAGGCCGGAGGCATCGGATCCGCCACCGCCGTACCGGACCAACTGGCCGCGCACTGGCCTCACTCCGGCCGCACAGGGAAAAGGGTGGGGCGGCACGCGCCGCCCCACCCTCTACAACTCACCGCCGCTCGGGCTCAGATGACGCCCTGCGCCAGCATCGCGTCGGCGACGCGTTCGAAGCCCGCGATGTTCGCTCCCGTCACGTAGTCGCCGGGGGCGCCGTAGCGTTCGGCGGTCTCGTGGCAGGTGTCGTGGATGTCCTTCATGATGTGGGCCAGCTCGTCCTCGACCCGCTGCGCGGACCACTTCGTACGGGCGTGGTTCTGGGCCATCTCCAGCGCGCTGACGGCGACGCCGCCCGCGTTGGCCGCCTTGCCGGGGCCGAAGGCGACGCCCGCCTTCTGGAGCAGGTGTACGGCCTCGGGCGTCGTCGGCATGTTCGCGCCCTCGGAGACCGCCTTGACGCCGTTGCGGATGAGGGCGGCGGCGTCGTTCTCGTCCAGCTCGTTCTGCGTGGCCGACGGCAGCGCCACGTCACCGGGGACGTCCCAGACGCGCCCGCCTGGCACGAACCGGGCGGAGGAGCCGCGGCGTTCGGCGTACGCGTCGACGCGGCCGCGCTCAACCTCCTTGATCTGCTTGAGCAGTTCGAGGTCGATGCCCTTCTCGTCCACGACGTAGCCAGAGGAGTCGGAGCAGGTGATCGGGTTGGCACCGAGGGCGTGCAGCTTCTCGATGCTGTAGATCGCGACGTTGCCGGAGCCGGAGACGACTGCCGTCTGCCCCTCCAGGTCCTCCCCGCGCTCGCGCAGCATCGCCTCGGCGAACAGGACGTTGCCGTAGCCGGTCGCCTCCGGGCGGATCAGGGAACCGCCCCAGCCCTGGCCCTTGCCGGTGAGGACCGACTCCCAGCGGTTGGTGATGCGCCGGTACTGGCCGAAGAGGTAGCCGATCTCGCGGCCGCCCACGCCGATGTCACCGGCCGGGACGTCGGTGTGCTCGCCGATGTGGCGGTACAGCTCCGTCATGAACGACTGGCAGAACCGCATGACTTCGGCGTCGCTGCGCCCGTGCGGGTCGAAGTCGCTGCCGCCCTTGCCGCCGCCGATCCCGAGACCGGTCAGCGCGTTCTTGAAGATCTGCTCGAAGCCCAGGAACTTGATGACACCGAGGTTGACCGACGAGTGGAAGCGCAGGCCGCCCTTGTACGGGCCGAGCGCGCTGTTGAACTCGACGCGGAACCCGCGGTTGACGTGGACCCGGCCGCGGTCGTCCTGCCACGGCACCCGGAACATGACCTGCCGCTCGGGCTCGCACAGCCGCTCCACGAGGCCGGCCTCGGCGTACTCGGGACGGGCCTGGATCACCGGCGCGAGAGTCTCGAGGACCTCGTGCACGGCCTGGTGGAACTCGGGCTGCGCGGGGTTTCGCTTTTCGATCTCGGCAAGGAGGTTGCCGAGGATGTCCTGCGTGTTGGATCGCGTCGTCACTGAAAGCCTTTCGGGCTCGGCAGTCGCCATCTCCCTGCGGGTGCGGCTCGCTCGGGTCCGGTCGTTCGATGAGCGCCCGGCGCCATTGCCGTGCGTGGGACAGGGGTAAGTGTTACGCGCACGTAAACGCCTTGACCAGTGGCCATCCGAATTCCGGACGCCGGGGGCCGGTGCACACGCCCAAACTACCGGCACAAATTGCATGGAACGCATGATTCCGACCAACCGGACCGGGACTTCCGACCGCGCGGAGCGGTGGGAGAGAATACGACCCTGGCGTCCGAACCCGGCCGGAAGGAACCGTGCGCGTGATCAAGTGGGTGTCCATCGAGAGCACCGGACCGCGTCCCGTTCCCCGCCCCGTGGCCACACCGCTGGTGTGGGCGGTAACCGGCGGCACCGCCCTCCTGCTTGTGGCACTCATCAACACGTTCCTCGGACCGGGCCGCCCCTGGCTCGCGCTCACCGCGCTCGCCCTGCTCGCCGCGGGCCTCGGCTTCTGCGCCAGGTTCACCGCGGCGCCCGGCACCGCCGTGCTGTGCTGGCTGTTCCTCAACGGCTTCGCGATACCACCCGCGGGCACCCTCAACTGGATCGGCCACCGCGACACCCTCTGGCTGACCTGCCTCCTGACCGCCACCCTCGTCGGCACCCTGTGGGCCCGCGTCACCCACGCCCGCGCCGCCTACCGCACGATCACCCCGGCCCCGCCCCCTCGGACCACGCTGGGCGACGATCCGTTGACCCGCTGAAAGGGAGCAGCCGGCCCCGCTGGTTCGAGGAAGCGGGGCCGGCCGGAGGGGAAGAGGCCGGCTGCGGGGTGTGCACTCCCCCGTGCGCTCATCAGGCGACAGGTTCCGCAGCCGGTCTCAGTGGGCGTAACGAGCCGCGATCCGCCATGTTCTGCCAGTCGGCACCGGGTTGACGAACTGCACCGGACTCCCCGGCCGCCTTCACACGGTGGGCACGTTGTTCGGCGAGTTGTCGGGAGCGAGCCCGGCCTCACGTGAGTTCGCCGCCCGGGTGTCTCACACCACGGGCAGTCGATCCACCAGCAACTCCAGCCGCTGCTCGGCGTACTCCGCCGGCAGCCGACCCGATCTCGACAGGGTCGCGAGGCCGTGCAGGCAGGCCCAGAACACCTCGGTGAAGAGTCCCGGGTGGACCCCCTCCCCCGCGACCGCGTCGAGGGTCTCCATCAGTGCGGCGAAGCCCTCCTTCAACGGTTCCGGGGTGTCCTCGCGCGCGAACGCCAGGCCTCCGTCGAGCCGGAACACGGCGTCGTAGACCGCGGGGTTCTTCTCGGCGAAGTCGAGATAGGCGCGGGCGAGGGCGGTGACCCGGGCGCGCGGGTCCTCCACCGCGGCGGTCGCGGCGCGCAGCGCCGTGGCCAGCTCGGTGGCACCTTCGAGGGCCACGGCGCCGATGATCTCGCGCTTGCCCCGGAAGTGGCTGTAGAGGACGGGCTGGCTGTACTCGATGCGCTCGGCCAACTTGCGGGTGGTGACCGCGTCCCAGCCCTGCTGCTCGGCGAGTTCGCGGGCCGTCGCGACGATGAGGCGCTCGCGGCTCGCGCGTTCGCGCTCCTTGCGTTCCTGTACCGACATGGCCCGATCCTAGCATCGCTAGACAACCGAGCGGCAGTAGCGCTAGCGTTGCCTCATCATCTAGCGCCGCTAGATATCTCAGGAGGGGTCACCATGCTCGACGCACTTGAGGTCATCACCACCGTGGTTCTCGGCGTGATGGTGGGGGTGGAGTTCTCCGTCGCCTTCGTCATGAACCGCACCTTCAGCGGTCTCCCCGATGACGCCAATCAGCAGGCCCGCTCCCACGGCGGCCGGATGCTCGGCGCCGTGATGCCGTTCTGGTACTTCGGATCGCTCGTCCTCATCGCGATCTGGACGGCCGCCACGTGGGGCGACGGCGGCACGGGCCTGCTCGTCACCGCCGCCGCACTGCTCGTCGTCAGCATCCTCATGTCCATCCTGCTGCTCGTCCCGATCAACAACCGGGGCAAGACGTGGACCGCCGAGACCCGGCCCGCGGACTGGAAGGAGCAGACGAGCCGCTGGGACCGCTACCACTACGTCCGCGTCGCCGTCATCATCGCCGCGTTCGCCGTGCTGGTCACGGCGCTGGTCTGAGTTCGTGGGCGCCGAGAGCCTCCCTCTGTGCTGCGTCTCTACGCGGCGCGGAAGCGGCCAGTCGCCACTTCCTCGACCCGTCCCTGCCCCAGCAGACGGTCCAAGTGCCTCCGCGCCGTGCGCAGTTCAACGGGCCGGATGTGCGCCCCCTCGACATGCGGCCGGTACACCAGCCGGTGGTCGGCGATCTCGTCCGGTGTGTGCGGTTCGCTCAGGAAGGCGAGCAGTGCGGCGTCCCGCTTCTCCACCACTCCGGCGTAGGCGTCGAGCCGACTGCGGAACTCGGCCGCTCCCTCGATCACACCCTTCTGGTGGGCGGTGCCGTACCAGCGGGCGTCGATCTCCGCGCACCGCCGCATCGACGCCTCGAAGTCGACGAGGCTGCTGCCCACGTCGCCGTAGTACGGGCCGAAGGAGGTGAGGTCGATGTCCGCGACGAACAGGAAGCCGTCCGGTTCGATCAGGAATCCGCTGTGGCCCGCGGTGTGTCCGGGCAGGTGGACGACGGTCACCGTCCGCCCTCCCAGGTCGAACACGGTGCCGTCCTTGAAGGCCTGCGCATCCGGGCGGCCCTCCACGTGGAACTCGTCCCGCATCGCCGCGTCGACGGCGTCGACCGTGTCCGGGGGCAGTCCGAGCGCGGAGACGAGGGCCGCGCGCGAGCGCAGCGCGTCGAGGTCGCCGCGGTGCACATGCACCGGCACCTCGTAGCGTCCGAGGCCGGCGATGTGGTCCTCATGGGCGTGACTCACCAGGACCAGGTCCGCGGGCGGCGCGTCGTCGACGAGGGACAGCGAAGGGTCGACGACGAGCGAGGCACTCGTACCGCGTACGAGCAGTGAATTGGCGCCCGGGTAGGCGCCGTTGCGGGCACCGACGAGCACGGTGACCGCGCCGTATGCCTCGGGGGTGTATCCGGTGGGGCGGGGTTCCATGGTTACCGTTTCTATCGAACCGCGGACGGGACCGCCATAAGGCACCTCCCCACCGCTCCCCTGCCCGCCCGGTCAGCCCGGTCAGCCACGCAGGAAATACAGCACGGTCGTGGTCACGGCCGTCGCCAGCAGAACGCCCCGCAGCAGCCGGGCGGAGAGGCGGCGCGCCAGGTGGGCCCCTGCGAAACCGCCCGCCACCGCGCCGACCAGCATGGCCACCAGGAGCAGCGGAGCGGACAGCGCGTCCGAGGCCAGCAGGAAGAGCACGGTCGCGCTGAGGTACATGGCGGCGAGCTGGGTCACCCGCATCGGATTGCCGGCCGCGGCGTCGAGACCGAAGCCGATGCCCCACAGCGCCAGCATCAGGATGCCTACGGCTCCGCCGAAGTAACCGCCGTACACACCGAGGACGAACTGTCCGATCAGAGCGGCACGCCCGCTCATGCCGACCGGGCGCCCCAGCACCCGGGTCAGCGCACTCGAAAGGTGCCGCCCGAAGGCCAGGACCAGCGTCGCGAACGCGAGCAGCCACGGCACCGCGGCGGCGAAAGAGGCCGCCGGAAGCACCAGCAGGAGACCCGCGCCGACGGCGCCGCCCGCCACACTCGTCGCCGTCAGCGCGGTGGTGGACGTGGGCCCTACGGGGGCGAGTTCGCGCCGGTAGACCCACGCGCTGGTGACCGCGCCGGGCACGAGGGCGACGCGCGACACCGCGTTCGCGACCACCGGCGGCAGTCCGACGGCGACGAGCGCGGGCAGCGCCACAAAGGTCCCGCCGCCTCCGACGGCGTTCAGGGCTCCGGCGGCGACACCGGCCAACAGGACAAGAAAGGGCTCCATCACCCGCAGAGCATCACCCGCCGACGATCGGCGCCACAATGCGGAATCGACGTTCCCTGCCTAAGGCTGACCCTAAGGCTGTTCCCTGAGGTGTGCCCTACGCTGGGCCGGTGCGCTACGACCTGGACGACCTGCGACTCTTCCTCCACATCGTCACGGAGGGCTCGATCACGGCGGGCGCCCGGCGCATGCACCTGAGCCTGCCCTCGGCCAGCGCCCGGGTGCGCTCGCTGGAACACCACGCCGGGGTGGCGCTGTTGATCCGCGGCCGCCGGGGCGTACGGCCCACTCCCGCGGGAGCGACGCTGTCCCGCCACGCACGCGACGTACTCGACCGGACCGCCCGCCTCGACAGCGCCGTCGCGAGCTACACCCGGTCCCCGAACGCCCAACTCACCCTGCTGGGCGGCGGATCCGCGATGCACCGGCTCGTACCGGCCGCCCTGATCCCGTTCCTGCGCGCCCATCCGGACACCGACGTCACCGTGTCCGAGAGCCGCACACCACGGACCGTACGCAGGCTCGCCGACGGCGACGCGGACCTGGGGGTCGTCATCGACGACGAGGCCGGTGACAGCGGACTGCGCACGGAACCGCTGGGCGACGACTCCCTCGTCGTGATCGGCCAGGCGGGAGGGGTCCTCGGCGGGCGGACCTCACTGACGTACAGCGAGGTCGCCGAGCATCCGCTCGTCGGCCTCGACGCCGGCTCCTCGCTGCGCCGCTGGATCGAGAAGCGGCTCGGGCCGAACGCCCCGGTGGTGCGCCATCGCACCACCGTCGCAGACCTGAACGTCCTCGTCTCCCTCGCCGCAGCGGGCGCCGGGCTCGCCGTCGTGCCGCGCCGCGCGATCGACCCCCGACACCCCCTCGACGTATGCGAGTTGCAGGATCCGTGGGCCCGGCGGCGCCATCTGCTGGCCTGGGGCGCGAAGGACGGCGCCGCGTCCCCGGCGGCCGAGGCGCTGGCCGAGCATCTGCGCCGAGCGGCGTTGGAGTCATAATCCGTAGTCCGTAATCGGCAATCCGCAGATCCGCAGAACCGTAGATCCGTAGTGAGCTATCAGTTGTCCGTCATCAGGCACGGCCGCCCGGGAGGCAGCGCAGTGAGCGAGCAGTATGTGGTGGGGCTTCAGGAGGTCGACGAGACGGACCTCGCGCTCGTCGGCGGCAAGGGCGCGCACCTGGGCGGGCTCGCGCGGATCGAGGGTGTCCGGGTTCCGGCCGGCTTCTGCGTGACGACGAGTGCCTTCCGGCGGGTGATGGCACACGCGCCGTCGCTCGACGAGCGGCTGGAGCAGCTGTCGCGCACGGATCCGGACGACCGGGAGGCGATCCGCACGCTCAGCGCGGAGCTCCGCGGGATCGTCGAGGGGATCGAGGTTCCGGAGGACCTCGCGGCCGGGATCAGCCGCGCGCTCTCGGACCTGGGTGCGGGAGCCGCCTGCGCCGTCCGTTCCAGCGCGACGGCCGAGGACCTGCCGACGGCCTCCTTCGCAGGACAGCAGGACACGTACCTGAACATCGTCGGGCCGCAGGCGATCCTGGAGCACATCAGCCGGTGCTGGGCCTCGCTGTTCTCCGAGCGGGCCGTGACCTACCGTCAGCGGGCCGGCATCGATCACCGCACGGTCGACATGGCCGTGGTCGTGCAGCGGATGGTCCGCCCGGAATCGTCCGGCATCCTGTTCACGGCGGACCCGGTCACGGGCAACCGCAAGGTGGCCACCGTGGACGCCGGCTTCGGCCTCGGCGAGGCCCTGGTCTCAGGACTGGTGAACCCGGACGTGTTCCGGGTGCGGGACGGCGAGGTCGTCGAGCGGACCATCGCCGCCAAGCAGCGTGCCGTGTACGCGCTCCCGGGCGGCGGCACGGAGGAAGTGACGGTCGACGCGCGGCGCCAGGAGCAGCCGGCGCTGACCGATGCGCAGGTCGTACGACTCGTCGCGCTCGGGCGCCGCATCGAGGCACACTTCGGCCGGCCGCAGGACATCGAATGGTGCCTGGCCGACACCGATGCCGACACCGATACCGGCACCGATACCGGCACTGATACCGGCACCGACGCCGAGTTCCAGATCGTGCAGAGCCGGCCGATCACGACGCTGTTCCCGGTCCCCGAGCGCGACGACCAGGAGAATCACGTCTACCTCTCCGTCGGCCATCAGCAGATGATGACCGACGCGATGAGGCCGCTGGGCATCTCCGTATGGCAGCACACGGCGATGGCGCCGATGCACGAGGCCGGCGGGCGGCTGTTCGTCGACGCCACCCGGCGCCTGGCCGCGCCCACGAGCCGCGCGGGCCTCCTCGACCTCGTGGGCAGAGGCGACCCGCTGATCCGGGACGCCCTCGAAACCGTCCTCGACCGCGGCGACTTCGTCCCGACGCTCCCCGACCCGGCCCCCGCCACACCACCGGCCGGCGGCGGCCCGCCCGCCCCCATCGAGACCGACCCGGCCGTCGTCACCGGACTGATCGGGCGCAGCCAGGAGTCCATCGCCGCCCTGGAGCGCGACATCCGGACGAAGACCGGTCCCGCCCTGTTCGACTTCCTGCTCGACGCCTTCGAGGAGCACAAGCGGGCCCTCGGTGACCGGCTGAGCATGCAGGCGATCATGGCGGGCATGGAGGCCACGTGGTGGCTCAACGACAAGCTGTACGAGTGGCTCGGCGAGAAGAACGCCGCTGACACGCTCACGCTGTCCGCCCCCGGCAACATCACGTCGGAGATGGGTCTCGCCCTGCTCGACGTCGCGGATGTCATCCGCCCGCTTCCGGAGGTGCTGGCCTTCCTCCAGGACGCCGGGCAGCTCGCGGACGACACCTTCCTCGACGAGCTGACGAAGCGCACCGGCGGACCCGAGGCGCGCGCCGCCATCGAGGCCTACCTGGACCGGTACGGCATGCGCTGCGTCGGCGAGATCGACATCACCCGGCCGCGCTGGCGCGAACGCCCCACCACGCTCGTGCCGGTGATCCTCGACAATGTACGGAACTTCGAACCGGGCGCCGCGGCGCGGCGGTTCGAGGAGGGTCTGGAGAAGGCACGCCAGAAGGAAGCGGACGTACTGTCACGCCTGCGCGCCCTTCCTGCGGACGGGGACGGTGACGGGGAGGCGAAGGCCGACGAGACCCGGCGGATGATCGAGCGCGTCCGCACCTTCATCGGATACCGCGAGTACCCCAAGTACGGCATCATCCGCCGCTACTTCGTCTACAAGCGGGCGCTGTTGGAGGAGGCGGGGCGCCTGGTGCGGGCAGGTGTGCTCGATGACACCGAAGACATCTACTACCTGACGTTCCAGGAACTCCACGACGTCGTGCGCACGAACCGGGCGGACCGCCGGCTCATCCAGCAGCGCAGGGACGACTTCCGTACGTACCAGTCGCTCACCCCGCCGCGCGTGCTCACCTCGGACGGAGAGGCCGTACGCGGAACCTACCGGCGCGAGGACGTGCCGGACGGCGCGCTGATCGGTCTGCCGGTGTCCGCCGGGACGGTGGAGGGGCGGGCGCGCGTCGTCCTCGACATGGCGGAGGCCGATCTCGAGGCCGGTGACATCCTGGTCACGGCGTACACGGACCCGAGTTGGTCGCCGCTGTTCGTCGCCGTCAAGGGCCTTGTCACGGAGGTGGGCGGGCTGATGACGCACGGCGCGGTGATCGCCCGGGAGTACGGTCTGCCGGCGGTCGTGGGCGTGGACGGGGCCACGCGGCTGATCAGGGACGGCCGGCGGATCCGTGTGCACGGGGCGGACGGGTACGTCGAGATCCTGGAGTGACTCGGGAGCGATCGGGCCCCGCAGACCATCGACCGAGACCGACACGAAGGCACACGTGACCGAACCGCCCGAGCCCGCCGCGACCCTGCGCGCGTTCATCGCCCTCGCCCCGCCCGACGACGCGAAGGATGAACTGGCGCTCGCTCTGCGCCCGGTCTACGCCGCCCACCCTCGTCTGCGGCAGAACCGCATCGAGGACTGGCACATCACACTGGCGTTCCTCGGCGAGCAGTCCCTGACGACCGTCCAACGGCTCCGGCAGCCGCTCGCCGGCCTCGCAGCCACCCAGCACTCCCCCGAGCTGGCGCTGCGGGGCGGCGGCCACTTCGACGCCCGCGTGTTGTGGGGCGGCCTGGAGGGTGACCTGGACGGCCTGCACCTGCTGTCCGAAGCGGTCCGGAAGCAGGTCAGGGCCTGCGGAGTCGAGTTTCCGGAGCGTCCGCTGCGCCCCCACCTGACGCTGGCGCGCGCCCGCCGCCACGACACGACGACCGTCCCGGAGGCGGCCGCGGCCCTCGACACCTTCACCGGCCGCCGCTGGCGCTCCCTTGGCCTCCACCTGGTCGGCAGCACCGCCGGCAACGCGCCGGCGCCGAGGCGCTATCAGGACATCGCTGCGTGGGAACTCACCGGCGGTGCCGAGGAGCCCACCAGGACCTGACGGCTACACCTTCTCGATGGCGAACAGTTCGAGGTGCCCGCACTGAGGGCAGCGCAGCGCCTCGATCCGTCGGCGGGGCCGGCCGAGCCGCTTGGCGCCGCCGAAGATGCCCTTCTCCAGGGCGCCTTCGATCCAGCGCGCGTAGCCACGCGAGTGCTCCCCCGCGTCCTCGATGAATCCGTCTTCCAGGCCGCCGGTGCCGCAGTGGGTGCAGGTGTTGTCCGTCACCGGGTCAGTCTATGAGGCGGGATGGGACGAGGGTTTCACGAGGGTCATGGCGGGCCCTCGGGAGTCGGAAGGGATCGCGACAGAGTGGGACACCATCCGGTCAGTCGCGGCTGTTTGCGGTCCACACCGGACAACCGTGCGGCGGATACGGACAGTTGACGCCGTCGGGCATGTGCCGGCGCGCGGTGGGGCACGCTGCCGTTCTCAGCACACGCTGCGGGGCGTAGGGCCGGGCCGAGGGGAAGACGTGGTGGGGGCGGAGCGGCGACGCGAAGGGCCGTATGAACCGCGGCGGGTGGGGAATGTGGCCGGGCCGCGCACGGAGACGGTCGGCCGCCGGGCGGAAGTGGCGGAGATCGAGCGGATCTTCCTCGGCCCCACGCTCGACGAGCCGACGCGGTTGGTGACCCTGACCGGGGTCGGCGGCGTCGGGAAGACCAGGGTGGCGCTGGAGGCCGCCGCCGCACTCCAGCCGCGTTTCCGCGACGGGGCATGGCTGGTGGAGCTCTCGCCGCTGCGCGAACAGGGCGCTCTGCTCGCGCATGTCATCGCGGAGGTCCTGCCCCTGACCGACCAGAGCAACCGCCCGATGATCGACGTACTGGCGGAGTACCTGGCCGACCGGGAGCTGCTGCTGGCCCTCGACACCTGCGAGCACCTGACCGATCACTGCGCGCTCGTCATCGAGGCCTTGCTGAGCGCCGCGCCGGACCTGCGGATCCTGGCGACGAGCCGCCGGGTGCTGAACGTGGCGGGCGAACGGGTCCTCACGATCGAACCGCTGCGCGTGCCCGGGGCCGACGACGCTCAGGCAGACGCAACGGGGGCGACGGACGCGATGGCTCTGCTGACGCTGCGCGCCGAGGAGGCCGTGCCCGGCTTCACGGTCACCGCTGCCAATCGCCCGGAGCTGGTGCGGCTGTGCCGCCGGCTCGACGGGTTGCCGCTGGCGATCGAGCTGGCCGCGGCCCGCCTGCGCGAACTGCCTGTGCGGGAACTGACGGACCGACTCGACGACCGCTTCGCCGTCCTCGGCGACACCGACGGCATCGACACCGAGGCCGATCCGCCCTGGCATCAGGCCCTGCGCACCGCGATCGGCTGGAGCCACCAGCTGTGCACCCCCGCCGAACGGCTCCTGTGGGCGCGGCTCTCGGTGTTCGCCGGCAGCTTCGACGGCGAAACGGCACGCCAGGTCTGCGCGGACGACCATCTCCCCGCCCCGCTGGTACCGGCCGTGCTCGCCGCGCTGCGGGAGAAGTCGATCCTGACGTGGCAGCCCACCGGGGGCGGCGAGCGCTACCGGATGCTGGACACCATCCGTGAGTTCGGGGCGCACTGGCTGAGCGCTCTCGACGAGGAAGAGACGCTGCGCGGCCGCCACCGCGACCACTATCTGGCCCTGGCCCGCGCGGGCGACACCGCCTGGATCGGGCCCGACCAGTTCGCCTGGTACGACCGGATGACCGCCGAACACGACGACCTCCGCGCCGCGCTGGAGCACAGCCTGACCGATTCCGAGGGGCACGGCGCGCTGGAGATGGCGGCGTCGCTGTGGTTCTTCTGGTACGGCTGCGGGTTCGTGAAGGAGGGCCGGCACTTCCTCGACCTGGCGCTCGCCGCCGACACCTCCCCCTCCCCGGCCCGGGTCAAGGCGCTTTACGTGTGCGGTCCCGTGCTGGTGTACCTGGGCGACCTCCCCGCTCTTGAGGAACGGGCGGCCGAGTGCACGGCGCTGGCCGCGCGCTTCGGTGACACGGAGCGGCGTCGCGCGGCCGCCAGCGAGCTGCGGGTATGGGTCTTGCGCGGCGACGCCGAGCAGGTGCTGTCCCGGGTCGAATCCCTGCTCGCGACCGACTGGCGCGTGCAGCCGCTCACCTTGGAGCCCCTGGCCGCCCTGGTCTTCGGTACCCACACGCTCGTCGCCGTGGGCCGCTTCGAGGAGGCCGTGGCCTGGCTCGACGAGCTGAACGTCGCCTGTCACCTGAACGGCGAGCGCTCCATGCGCGCCTGGGGCGACTTCGTCCGCTCGCAGGCCGAGCTGGCCCTGGGCCACTACGAAAAGGCCGACGGGCACGCCCGGGACGCGTTGCTTGTCAAGCACCGCCTGAGGGACGGTGTCGGCACCGGCATGGCTCTGGAAACGCTCGCCCGCGCAGCCACGGCCACGGGCCGGCACGGGGACGCCGCATGGCTGCTCGGCCTGGCCGCCCAGTTGTGGGCGACGCTCGGCCGGGCACAGTCGGGCATCCCCGCGGTGGTGGCCGCCCACCAGGTGTGCGCACGCCGGACCCGCGAAGCCCTCGGGACCGACGCCTACCGCCGCGCCTTCGATGCCGGTCTCACCACGGACCTGAACACCGGCATCACCCAGGTCCTCAACGCGGCCGCCGTGCCGCCCTCCTAGTCCAGCGCTCGAACGTGCCCCGTCCAGGCATCGCTCCTGGACGTGCCCCGGTCAGGCGTCGCTCCTGGACGGCCACGTGACAAGGCCATCGAGGACCGGAGGCCGGTACCCGGGTCCCTTGAGCACCTTGCCGTCGTCCCGGCGCAGGACCCGGCCGTCCGCGTCGAGCTTGCTCATGTTGGAGCGGTGGACCTCGGCGAAGACGGCCGGCAGGTCGATGCCCAGCGCGTCGGCGGCTCCGTACGTGACGTACAGGACGTCGGCCAGCTCCTTGGCCGACGCCCTGTACGCGGTGCCCGGATCGTCGCCGGCCCGCAGGGCGTTCGCGAGGTCGGTCAGGGCCTCGGCTGCTTCGCGGGCCTCTTCGTTGAGCAACGTCCGCCGGTGTTCCGCCAGTTCGGGACGCTCGGCCGCGGTCGAACCGTCGAACGTCTCGCGGAACTCGGCGACGCTGCGCATGGGGTCGTGATCCATACGTTGACCCTAATGGCCGCCCACCCGCGTACGCGTCCTCGTCAGGGGTGCACCAACACGTGACTGAGCCCCACCCTGCCGGTGCCCTTCAGCTTGATGCGGACGTAGCGTGCCTCCTCGTCGGTGTCGAGGAGGGTGGGGCGCAGGGCCTTGCCCGTGATGTGCGCGGTCGTCGCGTCGGAGAAGTCGGCCGAGCTCGCGAGCTGTATGTCGAAGTCGGCTGTTGTCATCGACGCATCGTTCCACACCTCGACCTGGCCGATGTGCCGGACGGCGCCGAGGTCGACCTGCCACCAGGCGCCCGGCTCGGACAGTGTGCGGGTGTCGGTGGAGGTGTCACCGTCGGTCGCGCGCGCCGCGGTGGCGGTGCCGTCCGTGGAGGACTGGGTGGCGGTCCCGGTGCGGGCCAGGTCGCGGCGGAGCTGTTCGACACAGCCGTGGGGGTCCGCGCCGGCCGACGCGGCCACCTTCAGTGCCTCGGCGGGCAGCCGGTCGAGCTTGGTGTGGTTGGCGGTCAAGGTCGAACCGGTGCCGCCGAGGGCGGGGGCGTCGGTGTCGGTCCAGTTGCCGGTGGCGTGGTTGTCGATGCCGTAGTCCGCCCAGTTGGAGACCCACTTGTAGCCGAGCCGGGTCAGGACGTTGCGGGTGACGGTGATGTGGCTGGACTGTTCGTCGAGGTAGATGCCGTTGCCGTCGCGCTCGGTGTTCTCGTACGCGCTGCGGTTGAGGTAGTTCCCGGAGATCACGGTGCCGGGCTGGGCGCCCTGCGTGTAGATGGCGCCGCCGTCGTGCTGGTCGTAGGAGACGCGCATGGCGTTGGTGATCCGGTTGTTCGTGATGCGGTTGTCGCGCAGGACGGACTTCTGGGCCTCGGGCTGGTTCCAGCCCCAGCCGACGGAGATGCCGGAGTAGGGCAGGTCGTTGAGGGTGTTGTGGTCGATGACGGTGCCCGCCTCGTAGCCGGCCCAGATGCCGACGGCGTCCGTGTACTCGACGCCGGTGTGCCGGACGGTGTTGTACGACACCGTGTTGCGGGCGCCGGTGAGTTCGGCGGTCGGCCGGGGTTCCGTGTCACCGATGTAGGCGGCGCCGGAGGACAGGTCGGTGAAGCGGGAGCGGGTGAGGGTGGAGTCCTGGGTGCCTTGCTCGAAGATGACTCCGGCGCCGCCGAGCCGGGTGAAGTCGGCGTCGTCGACGACCACGTCACGGCCGCCGCGGACGGTGAGCGCGGCCGCGGGCTTGGTGTAGTGCCGGCCGGCGTGGTCGACGGGTCCGGTGGCTCCGGTGAGTGTCAGTCCGGCCTGGGTGCCCGCGTAGCCCTCGTCGGTGTCGGGCTGCCGGTAGGCGGCGTAGGCGAAGCCGATGCCGGTGAGGCGGACGTCGTGGGCGCCGTCGACGTTCACGAGCCCTTCCGTGGCGGGGGTGACCGCCTGGAAGCGGCGCGGATTCTCGCCCTCGCGCGGCAGGTACGTGACCGTACGCGCGGACGAGTTCCACACGAACTCACCGGGCTTGTCGAGGAGTTCGCGGGCGTTCTCGAAGAAGGACACCTTCGCGTACCGGCTGGAGTCGACGGTGGTGGTGTCCCAGGCGGGTCCCGTGCGGTCGGTGCCGGAGGAGGAGTTGGTCCAGCAGGGCTGCGCGAACGTCATGAGGTCGCCGCTGACGGAGGCGATCCGGCAGTGGTAGTTGCGCCAGCGCACCCGGATGACGGCCTCGGCGTCAGTGGGCCGCGCCCACTGGTCGATGCCGGTGCGTTCGGCGCCGGTCATGCCTGTCTTGGTGGCGTCGCACACGGAGGCGGCACAGGACTCGCCGCGCGCGCGGACGGCCCGTACGCCGTCGACGAAGAGCTGTCGCGGGGTGACACCTTCCGGCACCGGCGCCGTCCAGGTTCCGTCGGCGTTCGCGGACCAGCCGGTGATCGCGCGTCCCCCGGAGAGAACGGGCCGGGCACCTGGCGCGGCGGCCCAGGTGACACCGGAGTCCTTGGCACCGAGGTCGAGCGGGCGACTCAACGCGTAGGTGCCGCCCACGAGTTCGACGCGAACACTTCTGCCGGTCACTTCCCGCGCGGCGTCGCGGGCACCGTCGAGCGAACAGGGTCGGGTGCTCGTGCACACGGAACCGGCGCCGTGGGGCGCGGCGTGCAAAACCGCCGTGTCGGCGGCGGTCGCGCGGGGCGCCGGCAGGAGCGTGAGCCCCATCGCCGCGGCGGACAGTAACGCCGTCATGGTGACGCGGATGGCCGATCTCATGCGGTGCCTTCCTCTCGTTGAGGTGAAGTGAGTAGTGGGCCTCTCGTGATCCCTCTGGCAATTGCGCTCCGACACCCCGGGGCTCCGCCCCGGACCCCGCCCCTCAATCGCCGGAGGGGCTTGAAATCAGGCCATCGGCGGATTCTTCGCCCCGAACAACCACTCCCGCAGGAACGGATCGACCCCCCGCTCCCCCGTCACATCCACCGCGTGCCGGATGAAGTCCTCGCTGGTGACGGTCCGGCCCCTGAAGCGCCGCGGCCACAACCCCATCACCCGGTCGAACTTCCGCTGCCCCACGTGGAGTCGGAGCGCGTAGAGCACGAGCGCGCCGCCGTCGTAGATGTTCGTGCCGCCGAGCGCCTTGGGCAGCCCCGGCGGCCCGTCGCTCGTGCGGATCGCGTCCAGCTTCTCGTACGTGGCCTGCATCTTGTCGGCCATCCGCGACCACCCCCGCTCCTCGCTGTAGAGGGCCGCGTAGTACACCGCGGGCCCCTCGTTGATCCACGCCTGCTGCCAGTCGTGCGGGGTGACACTGTCGCCGAACCACTGGTGGGTCAGTTCGTGGACCATGGTGTTCTCGTACGTGGGGTGGCCGGCCGCGTCGTCCTTGAACCAGTTGGTGCCCATCAGGGTGAGCGTCGTGTTCTCGAGCGCGTCGGTGTACCCGTCGTAGATGTGGACGCCGTAGACGGAGAACGGGTACGGCCCGAACTTCGCCTCCAGCCAGGCCAGATGGTCCGGTGTGCGGGCGACGATCGACGCGTAGAAGTCCTCGCGGCCCTGCGGGACGATGTGTCGCAGCGGCAGCCCGGTGTGTGAACTGCCGTACAGGTACGTGCCCTTGACGACGGCGATGCCGAGCAGCTCGGTGGGCATCCGCTCGCGCAGCGCGAAGTGCCATACGGTGGAGCCGTCGCCGCGATGGTCCTTGCCGGTCAACTCGCCGTTGGCCGAGGCTACGTAGCCCTTGGGCGCGGTGATGTGGAAGGTCCAGGTGGCCTTGTCGGACGGGGTGTCGTTGCACGGCAGGAACGTGTCCGCGCGCGAGGACTGCACGGCGGAGGCGAATCCGCCGTCCGTTCCGAACCGCCAGCCGGTGAGCCCGGCCCGGGGTGCCTTGCCGTTGCCGTGGTAGCGGACGGTGACCCTGAACGGGGCGCCCTTGTGGATCGGCGCGGCAGGGGTGACGGTCAGCTCCTGGCCGGACTTGCCGAGGGAGAGGGCGGTGCGCGCCTGCCGTCCTTCGACCGTGACGGAGTCGATGGTGTGCCCGTCCGTGTCGAGGTTGAACGCCGACAGGTCGTGCGTGGCCCGGGCGCGCAGGGTCACCGAGGCCGTGAAGTCGTAGGTGACGGGGGTGAAGTCGAAGGTGAGGTCGTAGTGGTCGACCTGGTAGCCGCCGTTGCCGAGCGTCGGGAACAGCGGGTCGCCGACGCCGTCGGAGCCGGGTCGGGGGTCGAAGCCCGCGGCATGCGCCGGGGCGCCGAACAGAGGGACGGCGACCGCCGCGCCGGTCGCGGCGGTGAGGAACGTGCGTCTGCTGGTGCTCACTTGGCCCCCTTCTTGCCACCCTGCTCGGCGGCCTGCTTGAACTCGGCGCGGCACTTGTCGCCGCCCGCGTTGCGCCACTTCTTGACCAGCGCGTCGTACGACGAGAGCGGCTTGCGCCCGGTGACGAGGTCCTTCACGCCGTCGAGGTGGATGGTGTACAGGCTCCCGAGGCCCTTGGAGTCCCAGGTGGGAGAGGTGTAGCCCCGGGTGGGGTCCTCGGCGAGCATCGGAATGAGCTTCGTGTACGCCTCGTGGGCGTAGCGGGCCGCCTCGGGGTGTGTGGCGCTGAAGAAGGCGGGGGCGGCCGAGGCCAGCTTGGTCCAGGGCACGGTGACGTCCTGCGTGCCCTGCTTGGTGAGGACGGGGGTGCCGTGCTTGTCGCGTTTGTAGTCGGTGCCCTCGACGCCGTAGTTCATGAGGGTGTACTCGAGCGAGCCGAAGGGTGCGGCGGCGAAGTCGGCGAGCCGCAGGATCTCCTCGACCCGGCTTCGGCTCGCCTTGGTGATGTGGCAGTTCTCCAGGGAGGGGTTGTCGCTCCAGGCGACCGCGTCCTTGCCGACCGGCACCATCGGGCGGACGTCGAAGGACTTGTCGATGGCGCTCATCGCGTCGACGTATCCGGTGCCGGTGGTGAGGTAGGAGGGCATGCCGTCGTACACGTACGCGGCCTTCCCGTTCTTGAACAGGTCGGTGTACTGCGCCTTCTGGGCACCCGACATCTGTACGGTCCCGGGGTAGAAGCAGCCCGCCTTGTACAGCTTGGCGGCCGTCTCGACGGCGTGCCGGTAGGCCTCGTCCTCCAACTGGTACGTCCACTTGCCGGACTTGGTGTCGTGCGTCCAGAAGTACTGGGCGCCGGCCGACATGGCGAGCAGGTTCGTGCCGCTGCCCGCGAAGAAGTACTGCTTCTTCTTGGTGTCGGTCAGCTCCTTGGCCAGCTCGACGAGCCGCTCCAGGCTGTCGATCCCGTCGAGGCTGTCCACACCCGCCTGCTTGAACAGGTCCGCGCGGTAGAAGCCGGCGCCGCCGCTGCCGGACCTGGCGATCGGGATGCCGTAGAGCTTGCCGCCGAAGATGGCCTCCTGCCAGGCGTACTGGGGGATCGCCGCCAGGTTGGGGTACTTCTTGACCTTGTCGCCGGCGAGGTAAGGGGTGAGGTCCGCGCAGGTCGAGGCGAGGAAGGCCGCCTTGTTGTCGACGCCACCGGTCTCCGGGTACATGAAGATGTCGGGCAGCTGGTCACCGGCGACCATCGTGGAGAACTTCGCCGGGTAGTCGTCGGCCGGCACCGCCGTGAAGTCGACCTTCGTTCCCAGCAGCTTCTCCATCTCCCGCCAGGCCGCGTTCTTGCCGCGCTCCGGGGGCAGCGGGGCGAAGGTCTCGGTGACCGCGGTGATCTTCTTGGCGCCCTTGAGCGGGGTGCCCTTGGTGGCCCGGGCCATCTCGGTGGGGTACTTCAAAAACGCGTCGGGCACGCCCGCGACGGTGCCGGGCAGGTCGGCCTCGATGCCGATGTTGCGGATGGCCGTGGCCGGCAGCAACTTGCCGCTCTTGGCCTCCGCCTTGGCGGCCGTACCGCCGTCGCCGCACGCGGCGAGCAGGGGCGCGGCGGCGACGCCGAGCCCGGCTCCGACACCCCAGCGGAGCATGGTGCGGCGGTTCATGGTCGTGGTGCCGGGCATGCGAAGTCTCCTCAACGTGAAGGGGCACACGGAAGTCGGGGGGTGGCGGCCGGTGTGCGGGCCCTGGGCCTTCTCAGCCCTTGACGGCGCCGGCGTGCGGGCCCTGGACGGTCAGCCCTTGACGGCGCCGGTGAGGACGCCCTTGGTGAAGTAGCGCTGGAGGAACGGGTAGACGAGCAGGATCGGCACGACCGCGATCACGAGCACGGCCATCTGCACGGCCTGCTGCGGGGCTATCGCCTCACCGGCCGCGGCCGTGTCGAGGTTCTGCCCCTGGAGGATGAAGGTGCGCAGCACCATGGGCAGCGGCCACTTGTCGTTGTCGCCGAGGTACAGCAGGGCGTTGAAGTACGCGTTCCAGTAGGCGACCGCGTAGAAGAGGCCGACGACGGCGATGACCGCCTTCGACAGCGGCAGCACCACGCGTATCAGCGTGCGGAAGTCGCCCGCGCCGTCGACCTTCGCGGCGTCGTACAGCTCTTCCGGCAGGTTCATGAAGAACGCCCGCATCACCACGAGGTTGAAGGCGCTGACCATGGTCGGCAGGACCAGGGCGGCGAACGTGTTGTAGAGGCCGAGCTCCTTGACCAGCAGGAAGTTGGGGATGACGCCCGCGTTGAACAGCATCGTGAACAGGGCGGTCATCAGCAGGAAGCGACCGCCGACGATGCCGCGCCGCGACAGGCCGTACGCCATGCCGATGGTGGCGAGGAGGCTGCATGCGGTGCCCGCGAGGGTGACCGCGATGCTCACGAACAGGGCGCGGGTGACCCGGCCCCCGGTGAAGGCCGTGCGGTAGGCGTCGAGGTTGGGGTGGTCGGGCCACAGGACGAGCCCGTTGGCGTGGATGATGTCGGTCTGCGAGGCGAAGCTCGTCCCGATCACACCGAGCAGCGGGTACGCGACGAGGGCCACGACGACGACCAGGGCGAGGCCCTTGAGGACGAGTCCCGCCCTGGTGGGACGCTCCATCCACGGTGGGCGGGCCCCCGACGGGCGGAGTTCGCCTGGTCCGGTGTCCGGTGCGGCGGGCGTGGCCTTGCGGCGCGTCCCCACCGCGGTCGTCTCAGCGGTCAGCACCTCTGTACACCCCTTCATGTCCGAGCCGGTGGGCGAACTTGTTGGCGCCGATGACCAGGGCCGTGCCGATGACCGCCTTCACCAGACCGACCGCGGCCGCGGTGCCCCACTGGTTGTCCTTGATGCCGTGGAAGTAGACGTACGTATCGAGCACTTCGCCGGCGCCGGGGCCGACGGCGTCGCGCTGCAACAGGATCTGTTCGAAGCCGACCGTGAGAATGTTGCCGAGGTTGAGGATCAGCAGCAGTACGAGCACCGGGGCGAGGCCGGGCAGCGTCACGTGCCAGAACCGGCGCCAGCGAGCCGCGCCGTCCATGGCGGCCGCCTCGTACAGGCCGCGGTCGATGTTGAGCAGCGCGGCCAGGATGATGATGGTGCCCCAGCCGGCGTCCTTCCACATCACCTGGAGGGCAAGCAGCCAGGGGAAGGCATTCGGGTCGGTCATCATGTCGTAGTGCGGCAGGCCGACCGCTTCCAGCAGGTCCGGGACCACCCCCGCGCCACCGAGGATCTGCTGGAAGATCGAGACGATGATGACCCAGCCGATGAAGTGCGGCAGGTAGACGACGCTCTGCACGAAGCGCCGCAGCTTGTCGCTGACGATGCTGCTGAGCAGCAGCGCGAGCCCGATCGGCACGGGGAAGAACAGGACCAGTTGGACGAGGGCGATCTCCAGCGTGTTCGCGGTCGCCGACCAGAAGTCGGGGTCGGCGAAGGCGCTCGCGAAGTTGGCGAAGCCGGTCCAGGCGCTGTGCATGTAGCCCAGGTAGGGCTGGTAGTCCTGGAAGGCGACCATGTAGCCGAGCAGCGGCACGTAGTGGAACACCACGAAGTACAGGAAGCCGGGCAGGCAGAGCAGCAGCATCACCTTGTCGCGCTTGACGCGCTGCCACAGGGTTCTGCGGATGGTGCCGGGCACGGCTGAGGGTGGCGCGGAAGCAGTCATGGAGCGGTCCTGTTCGGCCGGGTGACGCAAGAACTGCGTTACTGCGGCGGCAAGTTAGTAAGCGTTTAACCCTGCCGTCAATAGATTCAGGCAAGCACTGCATGGCGACTCCCTTCCAATCTGGGCTCTCTGCACGGGATTTGAGTCGCTGACCTGCCAACTCGCGGACTCAGTCTGACTTTTGGGTTGACGGTCGTACGGCAGGGTCCTTAGCGTGCGGTCACCTGATAGAACACGTTTACTGTCCGGAGGCAGGGTGCGTACCACTGACGAGGTGTCGACCGGGGCCGAGGCCGCGGTCATCGGCACCACACCGCCCCCGCGGCGGCCCCGTACGGTTCTGGCGATGCACTCCTCGGTCGTCGACGACGTCTTCCCGCCCGCCGTACGGGTCCGGCTCGAGGACGCGGCCGACATCCGGCCGCCGCACGTCCTGCGCGAGTTCACCAGCCCGCAGGCGCGCGCCGCGCTCGCCGAGTGCGAGGTGCTGCTCACCGGCTGGGGCTGCCCGCCCATCGACACCACCGTGCTCGACGGCGCGCCCCGGCTGCGCGCTGTCATCCACGCGGCCGGCACCGTCAAGCCCTTCCTGGGGCGGGAGGCCTACGAGCGCGGTATCGCGGTGTCCTCGGCCGCCGCCGCCAATGCCGTGCCGGTCGCCGAGTTCACCCTCGCGGCGATCATCATGGGCGCCAAACGGGCCTTCCCGCTCGCCCATCTCTTCCGCACACGGCGCACCCACCGCACCGACGCCGACCTCGACCGGCACCACTGGATCGGCACCCGCGGACTCACCGTCGGGGTCGTCGGCGCCTCGCACGTCGGCCGCCGGGTGGTGCGGCTGCTGCGCTCGCTCGACGTCGAGGTCCTCCTGTATGACCCGTACATCGAGGACACCGAGGCCGTCCTGCTCGGCGTCACCCGCACCGACCTCGACACCCTGCTCACCGCGAGCGACGTGGTCACCCTGCACGCGCCCGACACCGACGAGACCCGGCAGCTGCTCGACGCCCGCCGCCTGGACCTGCTGCGACCCGGCACCCTGCTGGTCAACACCGCGCGCGGGCCCCTGGTGGACACCGAGGCCCTGGTCGAGCACCTGGTCAGCGGGCGGATCGACGCCGTGCTCGATGTGACCGACCCGGAGCCGCTGCCCGCCGACCACCCGCTGTGGGACCTGCCCAACGTCCTCATCACGCCGCACATGGCGGGCGCCCAGGGCAACGAGGTGGGGCGGCTCGGCGCGCTCGCCGTCGACGAACTCACCCGGTACGCGCACGGAGCACCGCTCGACCACCCCGTCCGCCTCGACGACTTGGAGCACATCGCGTGACCGGGCCCACCCCGCACGGCATAAGCTCTGGGGCGGGCGGAGCAGCGACGGCACGGCAGGAACACCAGGGGGTGGGCCGGATGGCCCGGCAACGATCGACGGCTCCCGGCGGCTCCGGTCACCGGGAGCAGCGCCGCGCGACGGTGGTCGACGTCGCCAGGCACGCCGGTGTCTCCACGGCCACCGTCTCCCGCGTGATGAACCGCAACTACCCGGTCGCCGCCGCCACCCGCGAGCGCGTCGAAGCGGCGGCCCGCGAACTGGGGTACGTGGCCAACGCCCACGCCCGCGCCCTCGCCGGCAGTTCGGGGCGCACGGTCGGCATCATCGTGAACGAACTGATCGACCCGTTCTACGCGTACATCGCGCGCGGCGTCGAACGCGAGGCGACCGCCGGCGACCGGCTGTGTCTGGTGTGCTGCACGCAGGGCGATCCGCAGCGCGAGCTGGCCTTCATCGAGCTGATGCACGAGCGGCGGGCGGACGCGGTGGTACTGGTCGGCGGGAGCGTCGACGACCCCGACTACCGGTCGGAACTCTCGCGCAGGGCACATGAGTTGGCCGCGGACGGCGCCAAGCTCGTGCTGTGCGGGCGTCCCTCGCTCGGCGCGGGCGTGCCCACGGTGGACGTGGAGTACGACAACGAGGGCGGCGCGTTCGCCATCACCGACCACCTGATCACCCGGGGGCACCGGCGGATCCTCTACCTGGGCGGACCGCCCGCCCTGTCGACGGCGCGCGACCGGCTCGCCGGGCACCGGCGCGCGCTCGAACTGCGCGGCATCGACCGCGTCCCCGAGCTGGAGCAGCCGGGCGCCTTCGGCCGCTCCTTCGGCTACCGGCGCATGAGCGAACTGCTGCGGGACGGGCCGGAGTTCACTGCCGTCTTCGCGGCCAATGACATCGTCGCAGCTGGGGCCGCGCAGGCGCTGGAGGAGGCCGGGCTCCGCGTGCCGGAGGACGTGTCGCTGGTCGGCTACGACGACATTCCGGTCGCCCAGGAGCTGCGGCCGCGCCTGACGACGGTCCGTATCCCGCTGGAGGAGATGGGCCGGCAGGCCGTGCGGGTGGCCCTGAACGGCGGGGACGAGGACGACTGGCGCGCGCCCACGACCGGCGCTCTGCGTCTGGGCACGCAGATCGTGGTCCGTGACTCCGTGGCACCCCCGGCAGCGGCGCCGCGTGGCAGCGGGAGTAGCGGGAGCCGTCGGGAGGCCTGAGCCGCGGCCTTCGCCGTACCGCAGAACCACGCCCGCTTGCGCAATCCTGCTCGGTTCAGGGCTGCTTGGCGTAGTAACGAGCAGAAAATCGCTCCAGCACCTTGCCACCCGGCAGCAAACGCTTACATGCTGGCGCCCAGTTCGCACGCACCACGTCCCGCTCATCCTTCCGACGTCCTTCGTCTTCTGGGGAGTCCCTGCATGCGCCCTGCCGACACGTCCCACGACCGAGCCGCCACCGGCCGCCCCGACGCGCGCCCCGGGCCCGGGCGGCGCACGGTGCTCACCGCGCTGGCCGGTGCCGGAGCCGCCGGTGGCCTCGCGCTCACCCTCGGCGCGGGCTCCGCGCAGGCCGCCACCTCCACGACCGTGCGGCTCACCGCCCGCGCGTCGGCCGAGGCCGAGCGGTTGCGCCTCGGGCAGGCCCTGCGCGCCTCCGAGTTCCAGCCGACGGGCCGCCACGTCGCGGCGGGCACCCCGCTGCGCCTGGACGTGCAGCCCCACGACGGCGTACTGCCGACCGTGTGGATCGGCCGGTGGGACTACTACGCCACCCTCACCGCCCCGCGGCGCTACCCGCTCAAGGCCGGCGCCAACACGGTCACCGACCCGCACGGCGGCCCCGTCTACTTCTCCCTGGAGGGCAACGGGGAGAGAGCCACGGTCGCGCTCAAGAGCGGCAGCACGCCCATGCCGGTCTTCACGCTCGGAAGCACCGAAGAGGCCGACTTCCAACGGCAGTTGGACACCATGTCCGATGTGCCGTTCGTGGAGCTGCACGGCCCGCGTTCGACCGTGACGCTGACCCGCGAGGGCGCCCTGCTGTACCGCGACGAGAGCCACGCGGAGCTGCTGCGCCTCCTTGAGCAGATCATCGACGCGGAGTCGGCGATCAGCGGTCTCGACGGCTCCAAGCCCGTGCACCGGCCCAAGGCGGGCGGCTACCACTTCACCGAGGTGTCGGTGGTGCCGTCCGGCGTCGGCGCGTACGCCACCCATGGCTACAACGGCTTCCCGCGCGCCTACCTCGACCGGGCCACGACGGTGCAGGGGCTGCGCACCCGCGGCTGGGGGCTCTACCACGAACTCGGCCATCTGCATCAGCAGTTCGCGTACAAGCCCGCCGCGATGACCGAGGTCACCGTGAACATCTACTCCCTGGCCGTGCAGCGGGCCCTGGGGCAGCCCTCCAATCTGTTGACCGCCGACCCGGCGACGGGGCTCAACCCCTTCCAGTCGGCCCGCGCCAAGTTCGGCACGGACGGGCTCACGTACGAGAAGTCCTTCGGGGCGTACGAGAAGCTCGTTCCGCTGCGGCAGTTGGAGCTGGCGTTCGGCGACTCGTTCTGGCCGCGCCTGCACCGGCTGGTGCGTGAGGAGAACCCGCAGTCGGACTCCTCGGACTCCGCCGGGCGCTACCGGGCCCTCGCCCTCTACGCGAGCCGCGTCGCGGAACGCGATCTCACCGACTTCTTCGTCACCACTTGGGCGTTCCCGATCGACGCGCAGGGGCGTTCGGAGCTCGCCGCGCTCGGGCTGCCGAAGCCGTCCGTCGACCCGGCCTCGCTGACCGACTGAACCGAAGGGCGAACACCGACCATGCAGCTGACCAGACGACGCACCCTCGCCCTCATGGGCACGGGCGCCGTGGCGACGACCCTTCCCCTCGGCATCGGCGCCGGGGCGGCCACCGCGGCCGAGGAGCCCTACGAGCCGCTGCTCGCGCGCGCGGCCCAGCAGCTCACCGGCGGCGAGGTCGACCCGGACGACCCGGATGTCGCCGCCGCGCTGGCCGCCTTGGACAAGCAGGCCGCCGACTGGTGGCAGAAGCTCGACCGCTCCGCGGGGCGCACGGCCCTGTGGTCCGATCTGGCGCCGGCCTCCGACCCGGGCATGTTCGGCCAGAGCTACACGCGCCTGCGCACCATCACCACGGCCTGGGCGACCCCCGGCACCTCCCTCACCGACGACACCACCGTGCGCGACGCGCTTCTCGACGCGCTGCGTTTCCTGCGCACCGCCGGCTACAACGACTCGCGCTCCGAATCGGGCAACTGGTGGTTCTGGGAGATCGGCGCACCGCGTGCCCTGCTCGACACCTGTGTGCTGCTGCGCGCCCACCTCCCGGCCGCCGATCTGTCCGCGTACCTCAAGACGGTCGCCAAGTTCGTCCCCGACGCGGACCGGCGCACCAACTCCCCCACGCTGGCAGAGACGGGCGCCAACCGGGCGGACAAGGCCGTCATCGTCGCCCTGCGCGGTCTGCTCGCCGGCGATCCGGAGGTCGTCGCGCTGGCCCGGGACGGTCTGTCGGACGTGCGCGACGACGGCAAGAACAGCCTGTTCCAGTACGTCACTTCGGGCGACGGCTTCTACGAGGACGGCTCGTTCGTCCAGCACTCCTCGGTCGCCTACACGGGTACCTACGGCGGCGTCCTGCTCGGCAGCGCGGGCCAGCTGATCGCGCTGCTCGCCGACTCGCAGTGGTCCGTCACCGACCCGGCGGTGAAGGTGCTGTACGAGGCGGTCGAGCGCTCCTTCGTGCCCGTGCTCCTCGACGGCGTGATGATGGACGCGCTGCGCGGTCGCGCCATCTCGCGGGAGCGCGCCCGCGACCACACGGACGGGGCGGCCACCGCCTCGTACATCCTCCAACTGGCCGACGGCGCCCCGCAGTCGTACGCGGACCGCTGGCGGTCGGCCGTCAAGGGCTGGATCCTGCGCAACCGGGACACCCCGTACCTGCGGCTCGTCGGCGTCCCCGCCCTGGCCCGCGCCAAGGCTCTGCTGGCGGATACGGCCGTGCGGCCCGCGGAGCGGATCACCGGGCACCACGTGTTCGCCGACATGGACCGGGTGGTGCACCGGCGGCCCGGCTGGTCGTGCGTCTTGTCCCTGTCCTCCAAGCGCATCGCGGCGTACGAGGCGGGCAACGGCGAGAACCTGCACGGCTGGTACACCGGCGACGGCATGACGTACCTGTACGACGGCGACGACCTCGACGCCTTCGGTGACAACTTCTGGCCGACGGTGAACCCCTACCGGCTGCCGGGCACCACCGTCGACACCCGCACACGGGCCGACCTCGGCACCGGCGCGGGCACCGGCACCTTCCGCCCGAAGAATGCCGTGGCGGGCGGCGCCGTGCTCGACTCCCGGTACGGGGCCGCGGCGATGGAGCTGATCGCCGACGGGTCGACGCTGCGCGCCAAGAAGGCGTGGTTCTTCCTCGACAACGCGGTCGTCGCGCTGGGCTCCGGCATCACCGCGAGCGACGGCCGCACCGTCGAGACCGTCGTGGAGAACCGGAACCTGCACGCCGACGGCGCATCCCGGCTCACCGTCGACGACCGCCCTCAGCCCACTGAGCAGGGCTGGTCGGCGCGGCTCACCGACGCACGATGGGCGCACCTGGAGGGCATCGGAGGCTACGTCTTCCCGGCCGGCGGCCCCCTGCGCGCACTGCGCGAGGAACGCACCGGGACCTGGCGCTCCCTCAACACCGGTGCGGACACCGGCGGTTCCACGACCCCGGTCACCCGGCGCTACGCCACCCTCTGGTTCGATCACGGCCCCTCCCCCGAATCCGCTTCCTACGCCTACGTCCTGCTCCCCGGCGCGACGGCCGCCGCGACCGCCGCGTGGTCCCGCTCCAGCCCGGTGCGCGTCCGCACGAACAGCGTGACCGTCCAGGCCGTCGAATCACCCCGCCTCGGGCTGCTCGCCGCGCACTTCTGGGCGGCGGGAACCGTCGACGGGCTGCGCGCCAGCGGCCCGGGCACCGTGCTCGTCCGCCGCCGGGACGACGGCATCACCGTCGCCGTGTCCGACCCCGGCCGCACCGGGACCACCCTGTCCGTCGAACTCCCCTTCGCCGTGCGCCGCGTGGTCCGCGCCGACGACACGGTCTCCGTCACACCGGGCCGTCGCCCGGTGGTCACGGTGCGCGTCGCGGGCTCGCGCGGCCATACGCATACCGCCGACCTCGCGTAGAGGAACCCGCACAGCAGCCCATCCAGCAGCCCTTACAACAACGCGTACACCAGCCCGCCGCCCCGACCGCCCCGACCGAGGAGTAGTCGAGCCACCATGCCCGCCCCGTACCTCTCCCTGCCGCCGACCGACCGCGTCCGCTCCCCGCTGACGGGGTGGACCCGGGCACACTGGGAGGCCCTCGCCGACCGGCAGTTGGCGGCGCTGCCCCCCTACGCGACACCGGGGTTCGCGCAGTACCGGCTTCCCGGGCGGGGCAGCTGGTCCGGAGTGGTGCTGGACGGGCTCGAAGGGTTCGCTCGGACATTTCTGCTGGCCTCATTTCGGATCGCGGGCGCGGGCAAGGACACGACGGGGTCGGCGGCCGGGACCGAAGCCCCGGCCGTTTCCCACCTGATCGAAAGGTATACGCAGGGTCTGACAACGGGCACGGACCGTGACCACGCGGAGGCCTGGCCCGAACTCACGGACTGCTCCCAGCAGATGGTGGAGGCGGCCTCGATCGCGATCGGTCTGCACGAGACCCGCCCCTGGATCTGGGACCGGCTCGACAGCCGGGTCCAGGAACGCGTGGTCGACTGGCTCTCGGGGTTCGTTGGCGCCCGCACGTGGGACAACAACTGGCGCCTGTTCCAGGTGGTGGCGGAGCAGTTCCTGGCCTCGGTCGGCGCCCCGTACAGCCAGAGCGACATCGACGGCGGGCTCGACCGGATCGAGGACTGGTACGTCGGCGACGGCTGGTACAGCGACGGCGACGGCCGCAACTTCGACTACTACGTCGGCTGGGCCCTGCACCTGTATCCGCTGCTGTGGGCGCGGATCGCGGGCCCGGACGGCGACGGCGGCCGCGCGAAGACCTACCGCGAACGGCTCTCCCTGTTCCTGGAGACGTACCCGCAGTTCTTCGGCGCGGACGGCGCGCCGGTGCACCAGGGCCGTTCCCTGACGTACCGCATGGCGGCCACGGCACCCGTCTGGCTGGGCGCGCTCGCCGACTGCACACCACTGGCACCGGGCCTGACTCGTCGTCTGGCCTCGGGCACAGCACGCCACTTCGCCGAGCGCGGCGTACCGGACGAGCGAGGACTCCAGCCCCTGGGTTGGTACGGCACACACCTGCCGACCACCCAGCCGTACTCGGGTCCGGCCTCACCGTACTGGTCGAGCAAGGGCTTCCTGGGACTCCTCCTGCCCGCCGAGCATCCGGTGTGGACCGACCGCGAACTCCCCCTGCCCGTGGAGCGGGACACGCAGTACACCGCCCTTCCCGCACCGGGCTGGCTGCTGCACGGCACCCCGCACGACGGCATCGTCCGCCTGGTGAACCACGGCAGTGACCACAACCCGCTCGAAGGACCGGCCGACGACGATCCGCACTACGCCAAGCTCGCCTACTCCACCGCGACCGCCCCCGAGTCCGCCCCGCACGCCTGGTCCCGCACCGTCGACAACCACATCGCGCTGCTCTCCCCGGACGGCACGCCCTCGCGCCGCCGCCGCATCCACCCCCTCACGTGCGAGGGACGCCGTGCGTCCTCCCGTCACCACGCTCAACTCCCGGACAGTGACGCACAGTTCCCGATCGAATCGACGAGTGTGCTGCACGGACCGTGGGAGTTGCGGGTGCACCGGGTGCAGGCCCCGGCGGGCGTCACCGTCCGCGAGGGCGGGCACGCGGTCGCCGACACCGTGCGACCGCACGCCGACCGGGGGCCGGGCTGGGCGCTGACCCGCACGGAATCGGGGCTGACGAGCGCGGTGGTCGCCCTGCACGGCTGGGACACGGAGGCCGGGATCGCCCGCGAGGTGGCGGCGAACGCCTTCGGCCCCCACTCGGCGACCCCGTATCTGCGCTCCCTCCCCCACCCGGGCGGCACCACCGTCCACGTCACCCTGGTGGCCCTCACGCGCGACGCGGTGCACCCGCGGGCACTGCGGGAGGCGATCGAGTGCACGGTGGACGCGGCGGGCGGGGTCTCGGTCACGTTCCCGGACGGTGAGGTGGTGAGGGTGGCACCTCACTCGATCCAGCGGGCGGCCGCCTCGTAGGTGTCGTCCGGGGCGCTGTTGAACGCGATGGCCGCGGCGGGCGCGTATCGCCGGACCAAGTTGACGATCAGTTCGAGGAGTTCGGCCTGATCGTCCGAGTGCCGCAGGCCGCCGCCGAGAGTGACGCACTCCCACGGATGGGCGCGCAGCGCACTCCCGACGACGGCCTCCACGTCGTCACTTCCGTCGAGGCCGATCAGACAGGTCTCCACGCCCACACCGTGTTCGGCGAACTTGGCCAGCCCCGCCTCGATGCCCGCCACCACCGGCTCTGGATCCCACGGGCCCGGCACGCGACGCGGATCGAGCCCGATGACCAGGACGCGGGGTTCGGCACTGAGGTCCATGTCCCGACGATACGCGTCGGGCCGCGCCCGCCCGGGTCTCAGCCCGCGGCGTCGCCCGGCCGCAGCGCGAAGGCGTTCACCGCCAGCGACAGACAGGCCGTCAACCGCTGCCCGTACGGCACGTGCAACGACTCGTTCGGGCCGTGGGCGTTCGCGCCCGGGCCGAGGACTCCGCAGGCCAGGAACTGGGCCTCGGGGAACTGCCGGCTCAGTTGGCCCATCAGCGGGATCGTGCCGCCCTGGCCGATGCGGGCCGCGTCCGCCCCGTCGAAGCAGGCGCGGCTCGCGGCCGACAGCGCCTCGCGGAGCCAGGGGCGCTCGGGCGGGGCGTGCCAGCCGTCGGCCAGGACCCGGTCGGGCGTGAAGCGGACGGACGCGCCGTGCGGGGGCGCCTCCTCCAGGATGCTTGCCACCTCCGCGAGCGCCTTCGCGCTGTCCACCAACGGGGGCAGTCGGAACGAGAGTTTGACGCGGGTGTGTGGGCGCAGCACATTGCCGGCCGACGCGACCGGTGGCAGTCCGTCCGCGCCGGTGACCGCCAGGCTCGGGCGCCAGGCACGGGCGAGCAGCAGCTCTTCGGGATCGTGCGTGACGGGTCCCGTTCGGTGGCCGGTCTCGTCCTCGTGCCAGTCGAAGCGCTGCCAGACCTGGTCGCCGAGGAGGGCCGCCGCCTCGGCGACCTGGGCGCGGCGCTCGTCGGGCACCTCGCAGTGCAGCTCCTCCACCCGCAGCTCGCCCGTCCCGCTGTCCTCGACGCGGTCCAGCAGGTGGCGCAGGACGCGGAACGTCGACGGCACGACACCGCCCGCGTCCCCGGAGTGTGCGCCGTCGTCGAGCACGCGCACGTCGAGCGTGCCACCGGAGTGGCCGCGCAACGACGTCACCAGCCACAGCCGTTCGTAGTCGCCCGCGCCGGAGTCCAGGCACACGACCAGGCCGACCTCCCCGATGCGCGGGGCCAGTTCGGCGAACCAGTGGTCGAGGTCGGGGCTGCCCGACTCCTCGCCCGCCTCGAAGACGCCGACGCAGCGCGGGCGGGCCGCGCCCTGTGCGGCAAGGGCCCGTACGGCGGTCAGCGCTGCGGGCAGTGCGTAGCCGTCGTCGGCGCCGCCGCGGCCGAACAGCCGGGTGCCGTCGAAGACCGGTTCCCACGCCGACAGGCCCTCGGCCCAGCCCTCGCCCTCGGGCTGCTTGTCGAGGTGGCCGTAGAAGAGGACGGCTTCCTCGGCGGTCGAGCCGTGGCCGGGGATCTCGAAGAAGACGAGCGGCGTACGTCCCGGAGCGCGCAGTACCTCGATCCGCAGGCCCGGCAGGTCGTCCACGGAGCGCAGCCACGCCGCCGCGGCCTCCGCGGCCCGGTCCAGGAATCCGTGGGACTCCCACTGCGGGTCGTACGCCGGGCTGACCGCCGGAACGCGGATGTGTTCACGGACCAGCGGGAGCACCTCCTCGTCCCAGCGCGTCGCGCAGAAGTCCCGTACGAGGGCGGCATCCGCGGCGCGTACCTGCTCAGGCATCGGCGAGCACCTTCGCCGCCGGGGCGAACGGGAAGCCGAGCAGGTCCTCGATCGGCGCGTACAGCTCGGGCGTGTGCATCGTGGAGGAGAGCAGCAGGTTCGCCGCCGGGGCCACCAGGACGGAGACCTCCTTGCCGACCTCGACGTCGGCGGAGGCGAGCGGCTGCCCGGCCGCGTCGAACGTCGTGATCAGGTCGGGGAACGCGGCCTTGCGCTCGCCGCCCGCCTCGAAGGTCATGTACTCGTTGACGAAGTGCAGCTCCGTGCCCGCCGCGTCGTCCAGGACCGCGACGCCGATGTCCAGTCCCTCGCGCTGCTCGCAGCGGTACTCGCGGACCGTGCCGGTCACCGCGATCTCACCGCCGAGGTGCGCTGCCGCGCCCGCCGGCCCCTCCGCCAGGAAGCGGTGGCCGAGCTCGATCGCGAAGCCGATGGCGCCGGGGGCGCCGGCCTTCGTCGCGTAGCCGACCTCGACCGGGTTGCGGGCGACGCCCACCCAGCCGCCCGCCTCGACGGAGGCGCGGCGGACCACGTTCGAGGTGGCGTCGAGGGTGCCGGTGACGGCGCCCTCGACGTACGTGTGCGGCTTGCCGCCCGCGTAGCCCTGGTAGGAGCGGTAGCCCTCGCGCGCGTGCAGGCCCATCGCGCCCATCTGGCTGGAGGGGTGGGCGCGGCCGTTGCAGGCGAGGTCGATGACGGGCAGGCCGGTCATCGCGGAGTGGAACCAGCCGTTGATGGTGGTCTCGGCGCCGTTCTCGTTGGTGTGGATGGCCACGAGCGGGCTCGGCAGGTCGCGGCGCAGCAGTTCGAGGGCGCGCAGCAGGTGGGTGGGCAGCACCTGCGGGTCGGGCGCGGCGGGGGCGCCGACCAGGGCGACGGTCGCGGTCAGGGCGTCGTCGGCGAACTCGTCGGCGCTCCACAGCTCGGGCGTGCCCACCTGCAGGGCCAGTTCGGCGGTGCGCAGGCCCCGCTCGACGAAACCGCCGCCTCCGCCGCCGAGCACGGCGCCTCCGTAGACGGCTGCCTTGAGGTCGTCGTGCGTCAACTGTCGCTTCACAGGGATCTCCTGGGTGGTTCTCGGTGTACGGGTGGTACGAGTGGTGCGGGTAGTACGGGTGGTGCCCGGGGGGGGCGTGGCGGTGCGAGGGGCTACTTCGTCGCCGTCCACACGCCGTTGCCGAACGAATAGAGCGCGTCGCCCGCGATCGCTCCGCCGGCGAAGACCTCGAGGTTCTCCTTGGCCTTGGGGCCCAGGAAGCGCGGCGCGAGGACGCGGACGACGAGGCCCGCGGCGACCATCCAGCCGGCCATGGGCGTCGTGATCAGCAGGCCGGTGGCGAGCATGATGCCGAGCTGGCGCTTCGGGCCGCCGATGAGCTGGATGATCGCGCCGGGGATCGCCCACAGGGCCAGCTGCTTGGCCGTCTCCACGGACGGTCCGGCCTTGATGGCGGCGACGTACGCGGCGTCGATCGGGGCGGTCTGCCCCTTGTTGAAGAACATCTGGTACGAGACGGCCACGACGACGATCGCGATGCCGAAGCCGACCATCGCGGCGATCAACTGCTGGCGGCGGCCCTCCAGTTCGAAGGCCGGGTCGGCGCCCTCGCCGCGCAGCATGAAGCCGGCCTTGAGGTCGTAGCCCATGTCGGCGAAGGCAGGACCGGTGGCCGCGGTGAAGCCGGAGAGGACGACGAGGGCCTCGGGCGGGAAGCCGACGAGGATGCCGAGCAGCAGCGTGATCAGGGCGATCGCGAAGGCGGGGAACCAGCCGGAGTGCATGGAGGCGATGCCGACGAGGAGTTCGTGCAGGAACGCGGCCACGGTGGCGTAGAGGACGAAGGCGATCAGCATGCCCACGCTCATGTGCGTGAAAATGCCGGTGCCGAGCGAGAGCAGAATCGAGATGGCGAGGTAGGCGCCGATGCCCAGGCGGAGCGACTTGCCGAGGCGTCGGGCGCCGTCGTCGGGGGCGCCGTCGTCGGAGGCGGCAGCAGGCCCGGTGGTGGCGGGCGGAGCGGTCGCCTTGCGTGCCTTGAGGACCGTGCGGCCGACCTGGAACAGAGCGACCAGGCCAGCGCCGATCATCATGCCGTGCGGCAGGTACATGGCGTTCAGGTCGAGACCGAAGAGCGGCTCGGCGTAGCTGATGATCAGCAGGCCCGCGCCGAACGCAGCCATCGAGGCGAGCCCGCCGATCAGGGCGACACCGAACGCGGACATCGGCAGCGCGAACGCGGCTCCCGCCAGGCCGGTGACCAGGCCGAGCCCCAGCACCCCTGCGCGCCGGCCGCCCTCGTCGCCCGCCTTGATGGCCTCGGCGGCGGCGAGTCCCGGGGCCCAGGGGTTGCTCGCGGGGAAGGCCGGGGTGTCGTACATCCGGTACAGCAGCCAGGCGTCGACCAGCATCGCGACGGAGACGCCGATCAGCATCGGCACGATCATGTTGTCCAGGCCGAACAGGAACGGGATGCCGATCGGCAGGAACAGGCTGTTGGCGGCGCCGAAGGTGGCCGAGGAGATGCTCGTCTGCGCCAGGTTCTGGGCGTGCACCGAACGGAAGCCGCGGAAGGCGACGAGCGGGACGCGCGCCAGCGTCATCGCGGCCAGCGCGCCGATCAGCGACGTGCTCGGGGTGACGCCGAGGGTGGCGAGCAGCTGCACGCCGACGATCGCGCCGAACACGCTGAGCACCACGGTCAGGACCAGGTTGCCGGGGGCGAGGGCGCGGGGATGGCCGCGCGGGGCGCCGCCCGGGTCGTGCGGGTCCCCGGGGTCGGCCGTGGGCGGCCGCTCGGTGTCGGCGTTGGTGCTCATGGGTGCTCCTGACGGTCGGCGCCGGTCGGCGACCTGGCGGAGTCGCGGAGTCGCTGTTGTGCGAAGTCGCGAAAGTTGTCGAGTTCTATATTCTGGAACCAGTTCCGAATATCTGGACCTGGATCATTCATAGACGTCGGGCGTGCCGTCAAGCCCCTTCGAGGAGTTCTCACGATGTGAGCCGCACATGAGCCCGGCGACGGGGCGGTGCGGGCGGCACCGCACGAGCGCATACGATCGGACCCGGAAACCGATCGGGGGAGGCACAGGAACCGGTGAGCACACTCGCCAACGCACGGGACGTGCTGCGCCTGATGGCGCACCTGCAGCGCGATGTCACCGTGACCGATGTCGCGGCCGAACTCGGGCTGCCCAAGAGCTCGGTGTCACGGACGCTGAGCATGATGGCCGAGTACGGCTTCCTCGACCGCGACCCGCTGACCCGCGCCTACCGCCCCGGCGGCCTGATCATGGAGGCCTCGTACCACTTCCGGGCCTCGCGCGGCACCGTCTCCCTGCTGGAGGAGGAGGCCGCCCGCCTCGTCGCCGACACCGGGTACACGGGATACGTGGACGTGCTCGACGGGGCCGAGTCGCTGGTGCTGCACATGCGCATCGGCACGGCCGGGGCCCTCCAGGCGTACACACCGGCGGGCACCCGGGCCCCCGCGTACGCCAGCTCGATGGGCCGGGCGCTGCTGGCCCGCCTGGACGACGCGCAGGTCATGCGGCTCGTCGACGCCCGCCTCGAACAGGCGACGGGGACGGCCCCGCGGACCCGCAAGGAGCTGGTCGCCACGCTGGCCCGGATCCGCGTGGACGGCTGGGACATCTCGCAGGGCGAGTGGGTGCCGAACGTGGGTGGCATCTCGGCCGCCGTGCTCGACAACGACACGGGCCAGATCTTCGGCATCGGCATCGCGCTGCCGGCCCCGGAACTGCGCGACGAGGCGACCGAACGCTTCGGCAGGGCGGTGCGGGATGCGGCCGCCCGCGTCGGCAAGCGCATCGGCGACCCGTACTGGCTGCGCTTCGTCGCCGACGAGGGCTGACCGAGGGGCCCGCGGTGCCCTACGCGAGGAGCGGGCCGGTCATGGCTCCGGTGATCCCGCTCGACGTGAGGACCGGTACGCGGATGCCGCCCGCGCGCAGCGCCTCGCGGTGCCGGTCCGCGTATCCCATGCAGTCCAGGACGAGGGCCCCGGCACCCCGGTCCACCAACTTCCGTGCCGCGTCGAGCAGTTCGGTGTCATCCTCGGCGTAGGGCGATGCCGTGGCGAACTCCGGCGCCGGCGTGACACCCCGCCACTTCTCACGCGCCGCGGCCACCTGCTCCGCCAGCGGCACGATCACACCGATAGGCACGCCGCTCAACACACCACGGACGTACGTCGTCAGCAGGGCGTCAGGCTCGACGAGCAGCGCACGCCGGGCGCGCAGCGCAGGGAACTCGCCGGTGCACAGCAGCACCACGGTGTCGACGCCCTCCTCCTCGAGCGCGTCGACCCGGCCTTGCAGGGCTTCCTCCACGGCGGATTCATCGAGGGTGACCGTGGCTCCGGTCGCGAGGCGAGTGATCAGGGTGGGGCGACCAGGCGAGGCGGCGAGGCGCTCCGCCGCCCGCGCGGGGTCGGGCCCGTCGAGCACACCGGCGTGCCGCACGCGCGCGGTGGCGGGAAGCGCCGCCTCGATCCCGGCGCTGAGGTCGGGGCGCGGTGACTGGCCGATGGTCAGAAAGCCGACGTTTCGCATGAGTTCTGGAATCCTTCGAGTTCAAGATTATGAGACCGGATTCCAGAAAGATAGACATGCGGCGGGTGAGGCTGTCACCGAGGGGTGAGCAGCCCCTCGATCCCCTTGTCGATCCGGGAGGGACACACTTCGCTGCCGAACGGCACCAACGCATGGCTGCGCGCCAGATAGAGCAGCAGAGCCTGGTGGCCGATGCGGACGCGGAGCGCGCGCCCCGCGTCGCGGGCCCGCAGCAGCACTCCGGGCGGACCGCCCGGGTCGACGACGGGGCACACCGTCACGTCGCCGATACCCGCCCCGCCGGACAGGCCGTCGGACAGCAAGTCCCGGGAGATCACTCAGCGTTCGGACCGGGAGCCGTCCCGCGACACGGCCACCGAGACGACCAGCGGGTCGTCCGCGCTGTAACGGAGCATGACGTCGCACGGCTCACGCACCGCGCCGTCCGCCTCGACGACGAACCCGCGCACAGCCGCTTCGAGGTGCCGTTCGCTTCCCTTGCCGGAACCCACTCCGACCATCCCCTTCCCCGTAGAAGCGCCGGACTCGATCGACAGCCGTAATGGCACGACATGTCATGGAACGGCGCTCGAACAAACCTAGATCCGGGGTCGGAAGTGCCGTTGGCATAGTCACGGATGGACATCATTCCCACGCAAACTGTTCGACTGTTCGCACACCGGCGCCATGGGTATTCGCACACCAGCGCTACGGGCCTTCCGGCACGATCCACGAGCACCTCGACGACGCCCGCCGAGCAGCACCGCCCAGCATCCGCAGAGCGCACCGCCCGGCAATCGAACGCGGATCCTACGCCCCGCCTCACCGATTCGTATGGACCTTCGCCCATCCCGCCGCACGCCCCGGCCCCGCGCGGGACAATTCGCTGCATGACGTTCGGCATTGTGCGGCGCCGTCCCGGCGAACTCCCCCGTGAACTCACCGGTTTCATCGGTCGGGCCCCTGAATTGACGCAGTTGGCGGCGGCGTTGGACACACAGCGGTGTGTGACCGTCGTGGGGCCCGGCGGTGTCGGCAAGACCCGGCTCGCGCTCCGTGCCCTCGCGGGCCGCACCACCGGGGCCGATGTGCCGGTGTGTCTGGTGGAGCTGTCCGCGCTGCGCGACCCCGGGCTGCTTCCGCACACCCTCGCCGCCTGCCTCGACCTGCCCGAGCAGTCGGTGAGGCCCCAACTGGACGTGGTCCTCGACCATTTGCGGGAGTCGCCCGCGCTCATCGTCCTGGACACCTGCGAGCACCTGGTGGACGCCTGCGCCGAACTCGTGGACGTTCTGCTGCGCGAGACCGACGGCGTGCGCGTCCTCGCGACCAGCAGACAACCCCTTGACGTGCCGGGTGAACACACCTTCCCGCTGTCGCCGCTCGGTGTGTCGGACGCCGGCGGCGAGGCGGTCTCCCTCTTCGAGCAGCGGGCCGCGGCCGTCGTCCCCGGATTCGAGGTCACCGACGCCAGCCGGGAAGCCGTGGTGCGGCTCTGTCGTCGCCTGGACGGCATGCCGCTCGCCATCGAACTGGCCACCGTCCGGCTGCGCGCCGTGCCGCTGAATCAGCTCATCGACCGTCTGGAGGATCGTTTCCGTCTCCTGACCGGCGGCCGCCGCACTTCGCTGCCGCGCCATCAGACGCTGCGTACGACCATCGACTGGAGCTACGACCTGTGCGACGCCCGCGAGCAGCGGTTGTGGGCGCGGCTCTCCGTCTTCGGTGACGTCTTCGACCTGGCGGCCGCCGAAGAGGTGTGCGGGTTCGGCGAGTTGGGCTCGGACGAGGTGCTGGAGGTGCTCATCGACCTCGTCGACAAGTCGGTGGTGCAGCGGGTCGACGAGTTCGGGCCCGGCAGCGGCGTCGACGGCGCCACCCGCTACCGGATGCTCGACACCCTGCGCGAGTACGGGGCCGAGAAGCTGGCGGCATCCGGCGAGGAGATCGCGGCACGCGACCGGCATCTGGCCCGGTACGTCAAGGCGGCGGACGAGTTCGACCGGCACTTCATCGACGACGACCAGTTGGCGCGCTGCCAGGCGCTGCGCCGCGAACACCCCGACATCCGGCTGGCGTTGGAGTACGCGCTCGGGCGCGGTGACCGGGAGCAGAAGGGGGCCGGGCTCGCCGGGGCGCTGTGGGGGTACTGGCAGATCACGGGGCTGCTCACGGAGGGCCGGTACTGGCAGCAAAAGGCCGCGGCGGCCTTTCCCGGGGCGACACCGGAGCGGGCCTGGGCGTTGATCATCGGCGGGTACATCAAGACGTTCCAGGGCGACCCGGCAGGAGCCGTGCCGGAGATCAAGGAGGGCATCGAGATCGCCGACCGGCTCGGTGAGTCCCTGATCCGGGCCCGCGGCTGGCTGTATCTGCACTGCGCGCACACGTTCGCCTGCGACTTCGACCGCGCCGAGCGGGCCGCGGTGGCCGCCCACGAACGGCTCGCGGCGCTCGGCGACCTCGTCGGCCTGGTCTGCCTGGACGTTCAGGCGGGGTACCAGTACCACCTGTCCGGGCAGGACGACCTCGCCCTGGAGCGCAGCGGCCAGGGGCTCGCCCGGCTCGGCGTCGGCTCCAAGGAGTGCTGGCTGCGCGGCTTCGTGCACACCATCGTGGGGCTCAGCCACTACTCGAAGGGGGACCCGGGGGCGAGCGAGGCGGCGCTCAAGGAGGCGCTGCCGCTGAAGGCCGCGCTCGGCGACGTGATCGGCTGCGGCTACGCGGTGGAGATCATGGCGTGGGCCGCGGCCCGCGACGGCCGGCATCGGCGGGCCGCCTGGCTGTTCGGCGGTTCGGACGCGCTGTGGCAGTCGACCGGCGGCGAGCTGCTGAGCGGGGCGCCGGTCTCCGTGGGGAACCACCGGATGGCGGCGGAGGCGACGCGTTCGGAGCTGGGCGGGGACGTCTACGAGCAGTTGTGGCAGCTGGGCGCCACCGCACCGCGTGAGGCCCTGTTCGCGGCGGCGCTGACCGGGACGGACGAACTCGTCCTGGAACCGGCCGAGTTGCCGGGCCAGCGCAGAGCGGGTTCCGGGGAGTCACTGACCCGCCGCGAACACGAAGTGGCGCGCCTGGCGGCCGAAGGGTTGTCGAACCGGGAGATCGCCGAGCGCCTCTTCATCTCCCGCCGCACGGTCGACGCCCACATGGAGCGCATCCTTTCCAAACTCGGCATCAGCTCCCGCAACCGCATCGCGGTGAAACTCGCCACCGCCGGGACCGGCGAGTGAGGGGCGCACGGCGGTCGTCTACAGAGAGGCCTTCCGTTCCTCGGCCTTGAGGCCGCGGAGTGTCCAGAGCCCGTACAGCGCCAGCAGCGGCTTGCCGACCAGCCACTCGCCCGACCGGCAGTCGTCCGCCCGCACCAGCCTTTCGGCGAGGTCGGGGCGCTGTCGGCGCAGGTAGGCGCGGGCCTTCAGCGCGTGTGCAGGCTGGGAGGCGATCTTGATGCGGTCGGCGTCCTCGAGCATGGGGATCACATTCGTGATGTTCTCCCACGTCGTAGTCGACCGTTCTTCGAGGAGCACCGTGCCGTCGAACGCGAGCACCGACTTCGCGTAGTCGGCCATCAACCGGGCTTCCGTGGCGCGGCTCCCGGCCGCCGCGCCACCGCTGAAGATCACGGACGTGTCGCGGGCGTTCTCGGCGGACACGGAGCGTAGGCCGGCGCGTACCCGCCAGCGGTTGATGAAGTTCGCCGTCGGCCGCGGGTTGCGGAAGCCCAGCACGATCACGGCCTCGGATCCGGTCCCGCCCACGGCGCTCCCGACCAGGGTTCGGGACCAGCGCCGGTTCAGCCACTCGCCCCAGAGCAGGACGCCTGCCCCCGCTGCCGCCAGGCCCGTCCACCGTCGCATGCGGCGACTGTAATGGGTGGCCGACGGTCGCGAGTGTGGCTCACACCCCTCGGCCGTACTGGTTATGTGTTCGGATCGGGCCGATATCCTGGGGAGATGGCGGAGAGAACCGGCGGTGAGCCGCAGATCGATGGACGCTCCACCCGCTGGGACGGGCACAAGGCACAGCGTCAGGTCGAGTTGGTGGACGCGGCTGTCGCGCTCATCGAGGAGGAGGGCGCGCACTTCCGGATGCAGCGCCTGGCGGAGCGCGTGGGCCTGCCCCGGTCCGTGCTCTACCGGCACTTCAAGGACCGCGCCTCGTTCGACGAGCTGATCCGCCGGCGGGTCGTGGAGTCGTTCGTGAAGCGGATGGAGCCCACGCTCAGCTTCGAAGGCACCGTCGAGGAGTCCGTGCACCGTGTGGTGGGCGCGCATCTGGACTGGGTGGCCCAACATCCGCGCCTGTACGCCTACATGGGCGTCGCCGAGCACGCGATGGGTGACGGCTCGCTGGTGGCGGACACCAAGACGGCCATCGCGCTGATGCTGAGCGAGCGGTTCGGTGACGTACTGGCGGCTCTTGGGCTGAAGGGGGCGCCGATCCGTTCGGTGGCGGTCGGCATCGTGGGGTTCGTGGACACCGCGGTCAACCAGTGGATGCGCGATCCCGAACGCGAGCTGTCCGAGGACGAGTTGCGCGCCATGCTGTGCCGCTCGGTGTGGGCGGTGCTGGAGGCGGCGCTGCGGGGCTTCGGCGTGGAGCTGTCGCCGCAGCAACGGGTGGCGGATCTGGAAGGGGCCTGACGGCGCTGCCGGCCGGTGTCGACCGGCCGGCAGCACTGTTCGTCAGCCGGTCGCTACCGGTCGGCAGCTGTCCGTCAGCCCGTCGCGACCGGGGTGGCCTGCGCGGCCCGCCGCAGCGCCTCGGTGTCCGTGAGCTTGACGCGGGGGCGGCCCTGGGCCTCGCCCGCCGCCCGTTCCGCGCGGTCGATCGCCTGCCAGGCCTCCAGGCCGAGGGCGGCCGGAGCCGCCGTGGTGCCGGGTTCCGGCTGCGGCAGACGGCCCGCGGCGAAGTCGTCGAGGAGGGACTCGACCGTTTCGTGGGCGCAGGTCTTGTTCGTGCCGATGAACCCGGTCGGGCCGCGCTTGATCCAGCCCGCGACGTAGACACCGGGCTCGACCCGGCCGGCCTCGTGCGGGACGGTCGCGCTGTCCTCGTCGAAGGGCAGGCCGGGGACGGGCCGGGCGCGGTAGCCGACGGAGCGCAGAACGAGGCCGGTCTCCAGGGTCTCGGTGGCGCCGGTCGGCCGGGCCCGCACGATGCCGTCCTCGTCCGTGTGCAGGGTGGTCGGGTTGAGTTCCAGGGCCTGTACGCGGTCCTCGCCGACGAGGCGTGCCGGTCCCGCGAGGAAGCGCAGCACGATGCGGCGGCGCCCCTCGACCGGGGTGCGGGCGGCCAGTTCCGCGAGCAGCCGGGTCTTCTCGTTGGTGTCGGGGGCAAGGCCCTCGGGCCAGCCCTCGATGCTCACGTCCACGTCCTTGAGGGCGGAGAGCGCGAGGAGTTCGGGCACGGTGAACGCGGCCTGCGCGGGGCCCCGGCGGCCGAGGAGGACGACCTCGCGGACCTTGCTGGCGCGCAGCGCGTCGAGCGCGCGGTCGGAGATGTCGGTTCGGGCCAGGGCCTCGGGGTCGGCGGTGAGGATGCGGGCGACGTCGAGGGCGACGTTGCCGTTGCCGATGACGACGGCGCGTTCGGTGTCGAGGGGGTGGTCGTCGTGGGCGCGGTCGGGGTGGCCGTTGTACCAGGCGACGAAGTCCGTGGCGGAGACGCTGCCGGGCAGGTCCTCGCCCTCGATGCCGAGGCGCTTGTCGGTCGACGCGCCGACGGCGTAGATCACCGCGTGGTGCTCGCGCAGCAGGTCGGCGTGGGTGAGGTCGGTACCGACCTCGACGCCGAGGCGGTAGCTGAAGCCGGGCTGCGACTCGATGGTCCGGAACAGCTCGGTGACCTGCTTGGTGTCCTGGTGGTCGGGTGCCACGCCGGCCCGCGCGAGCCCGTACGGGGTGGGGAGCCGGTCGTGGACGGTCACGCGCACACCGGGGTGGCGCAGCAGTTCGTCGGCGGCGAAGAGCCCGGCGGGCCCCGCGCCCACGACCGCGACCGACAACTCGCCTCCCGGTAGGGCGCGTTGCTTGGGCACGACGTACATGGGGGCGCGGTCGTCATGCGGATTCTGCTTGTAGTAGGAGGCGTTCAGCTCCAGGAACGGCAACTCCGCCTCGCTGAGGGCAGTGTGCGGCTTGAGCGCGTCGACCGGGCAGGCCGTCGTGCAGGCGCCGCAGTCCACGCAGGTGCGCGGATCGACGTACAGCATCTCGGCGGTGGCGAAGCCGGGTTCGCCCGGAGCGGGGTGGATGCAGTTGACCGGACAGGCCAGCACGCAGGAGGCGTCGGCGCAGCAGGATCGGGTGACGGCGTACGGCACGGCGGGCTGGTCTCCGTTCGGGCGTTCAAGGAAAGACGGTGCGGGACCGAGAGGTGGTCAGTCGGCGAGCGGAGCGGGTTCGCCGCGGAAGCGTGCGGGGCGGCCGTCGATGCGCAGGGCCCTCCACAGCGGGCGGGACACCTTGTTCATCAGGCCGATGTCCTGGGCAAGCATCCGCACGTCGGAGAAGAGCTCCTGGAGCATCTTCTGGCCGGCCTCGGACTTCCAGAAGACTTCCTTGATCACCCAGTCCGGGATGCCGACCAGGTCGGCGGACTTCTTGTCGGGGATCATGATGACGTCGCACAGGATCCGCATGATCAGCGGGAAGAGCACGGACAGGGCGCCGCGGCGGGCCTTGCCGTAGCGCGGGACGCGCAGCCGCAGGAACTCGTGCGCGAAGGAGATGTGCCGGGCCTCCTCCGCGATGTGGATCTGCATGATCCGCTGCGGCAGCGGGTGCACCGGCTCGCCGCTGCGCAGGGCGCCCTTCTGCAGATGGTCGATGGGCTCCTCACCGGCGAGGATGCCGGTGAAGAACGCCTCGGGGTACAGGGAGCCGAACAGCGGCAGGACCCGGCTGAGTTGGCGGAACCAGCGCTTGCCGCCCGGGGTGTCCACGCCCGTGCGGTTGACCAGCTCCTGGAACATCTGGGTGTGGTGCGTCTCTTCGGTGATCTCGTGCGTAAGGTACCTGAACTCCAGGTTCTGGTTGCCCAGTTGGTAGATGTAGTCCAGCGCCCCGCGCATCAGGAGGTTCTCGAACTGCATCCCCACCTTGGCGATCACCGCCCAGCGCCAGATCCCGATCCGGATCTGCGTCTCCAGCGGCTGCTTCTGGTACCAGGGGTGGGCGCCCAGGGCGTCCGCGGAGGTGAGCACCCAGCGGGTGTCGGTCGTGTCCACGGCGAACTCGGGGTCGTCCCACTTGATGTCGACGAAGGCGTTGAAGTTGACGTTGACGGAGCCCTCGGACAAGGTCCGCAGGCGCTCGTCGTAGACCTTCCTGGACAGGTTCGGGGTCATCATCGTCCTCGATTGTCGGTGGTAGGAGCTGGTCGAACGGGCGGTCAGGCTGCGCGGGTCGGTTCCTGGATCCCGGCCGGCCGGCCCGCCTTCTCGAAACGCAGGGGGCTGTCGTCGATGGGGGCGTTCTGGAGCATGGCGCGGTCACGGTAGTAGTTGTTCCACAGCCGCCACGGGTCGCGGGTGCCCTGGCGCGGCATGACCTCGTTGGCGCGGGCGATGTAACCGGAGGTCAGCGCCTCCCCCATGACGGAGAACTCGGAACGGTCGCCGTCGGACGCCACCGGGGTGGCGATGTCGTGTCCGTTGCGGCGCATGTGCGCGAGCAGGCGGGCGGTGTAGTCGGCCGCCAGGTCCGCCTTCAGGGTCCAGGAGGCGTTGGTGTAGCCGATGACGAGCGACATGTTGGGCACGCCCTCGAGCAGCACGGCCTTGTAGAGCACGCGGTTCGTGACGTCCACCGGGATGCCGTCGACGGTCACGTCCATGCCGCCCATGAGGCGGACGCTCAGACCGGTCGCGGTGACGACGATGTCGGCCTTGAGCTCCTCGCCCGACTTCAGCCGGATGCCGTCGGCGGTGAACGTGTCGATGTGGTCGGTGGCGATGGCCGCCTTGCCGCTCTTGAGCACCTTGAACAGGTCACCACCGGGGACGACGCACAGACGCTGGTCCCAGGGCTTGTACTTGGGGCTGAAGTGGCGCATGTCGACGCCCTTGCCCGCCTGGGCCCGTACGAGCCCGAGCAGCACCTTGCGGGCGAGGCGGGGGTACTTGCGGCAGAAGGCGTAACTCCCGCGCTGAAGTGCGATGTTGCGGGTCCGGACCACCTTGTGGGTCAGCCGGGCGGGGGCGCGCAGCTTCTTCATGACGGAGGTGAGCGGGTCCACCTCCGGCAGCGCCATGACGTACGTGGGCGAGCGCTGCAGCATGGTGACGCTCGCGGCCTTGTCGGCCATCGCGGGCAGCAGGGTGATGGCGGTGGCGCCGGAGCCGATGACGACCACGCGCTTGCCGGCGTAGTCCAGGTCCTCCGGCCACTGCTGGGGGTGCACGAGCGTGCCCTGATAGTCGGCCTCGCCCGGGAACTCGGGGCGGTAGGGCTGGTCGTAGTCGTAATAGCCGGTCGCGCCGACGAGGTAGCCGGCACTGTACGACTCGTGCTCGCCGGTGCCCTCGTCCTCGACCTCGACGGTCCAGCGCCCGGTCTCGTGCGAGAAGTCGGCGCTGATGGCGCGGCGGCCGAAGCGGGTGCGTTCCAGGATGCCGCCGTCGGACGCGGCGTCCTCCACGTACTGGCGGATCTTCGCACCGTCCGCGAGGATGCGCGCATCGCTCCAGGGCCGGAATCCGAAGCCGAAGGTGGGCATGTCGGAGTCGGACCGGATGCCGGGGTACCGGAAGAGGTCCCAGGTGCCGCCCACGCGGGCGCGGCGCTCGAGTACGACGAGCGAGGCCTGGGGGTTGTCGCGCAGGACATGGCGCGCGGCGCTGATGCCGGATATTCCGGCACCGATGACCAGGACGTCGACGTGCTGCTGCTCCATCGCGGAGGGTCCTCGCTCTCGCTCGTGAGCCCCTGAGAGAGACAGGGACGGGAGGGTTCAGCGCCACTCGGGGCACTGGCGGCTACTCAGACACGTGGTTCTCATCTGCGCGGTACCCGCAATTTACCTGCGACACTCTGTTTCAGATACCGTTGGTAACGTGACGTGGGTCACATGCGGAGATGCGTGCAGGAGTGACCGAACGCCCGCGAACGACACAGAAGTTGGCGACAGCGTCTCTCCATCCCGCCCCACCAGCCGCTATGGGTTCACCCATTGACCATCCATTGACGAACCCCCTCTCTCAAGACAAAGATCGAAAGGAATCACTTCGACAACGTTGTCTAATGAGAGGCCGCGATGAGAGCGTCGCCGTCACCGAGCTCGCAGAACTCACCGGGACCACTGAGATCGCTGAGGTCGCTCACACCTCTGCGATCGCTGCGGCGCACCGTCACCGCCGCGTTCGTCGTCACCACGGTGGCCGCCGCCACCCTCACCCCCGGCGTCGCGAGCGCCGAGGAGACCGGGCCCGGCTTCGCCGCCGACCCGACCAGCCTGGTCGACACGTCGATCGGCAACAACGGCGACGGAACCACTTTCCCGGGCGCCACCACCCCCTTCGGGATGGTCCAGCTGAGCCCCGACACGCAGCTGAACAAGTACGCCTCGTACGACTACGCGCAGGACACCATCCTCGGCTTCAGCCACACGCACCTCTCCGGTGTCGGCTGTCAGACGATGGGCAATATCCGCTTCATGCCGACCACGGGCGCCGTGACCTCGTCCGATCCGGCGCAGTACGGCGCGAAGTTCAGCCACGACAACGAGACGCGCTCGCCCGGCTACTACGGCGTGAAGTTCGACAACGGCATCAAGGCCGAGCTGTCGGCGACCCAGCGGACCGGCCAGCACCGCTATACGTTCCCCAGCGGTTCGGGCGCCGAGAACGTCCTCATCGAGGCCGGGGAGAGCAACGGCAGCACCTACGCCGGTGACATCAAGGTCGTCGGCGACAACACCGTCGAAGGCTGGGTGCAGGGCGGCAACTTCTGCGGGGAGACCGGCAAGGAGCGCTACCGGGTCTACTTCAGCGCCAAGTTCGACCGGACGTTCTCGAAGTTCGGCACCTGGAGCGACGGCACCCTCACCCCGAACCAGCGTGCGGCCTCGCGGGGCGACAAGCGCGCGGGTGCCTGGCTGTCGTTCGACCCGTCCAAGGGCGACAAGGTCGGCGCGTCGGTGGGCCTGTCCTACACCTCGGTCGACGGTGCGCGTCTCAACCGCGGTGCCGAGCAGCCGAGTTCGTTCGACCGGGCACGCTCCGGCGCGCACGACGCGTGGCGCGACGAGCTGAACCGGATGCGCGTCGCGGGTGGTTCCACCGCCGACCAGCGGACGTACTACAGCGCCCTGTACCGCTCGCTCCTGCACCCGTCGATCGGCTCCGACGTCGACAACCGCTATCGCGGATTCGACGACAAGGTGCACCGCGCGGATTCCCCGTACTACCAAATGTTCTCGCTCTGGGACACGTACCGCTCGCAGAACCAGCTCGTCGCGCTCCTGCACCCGGACAAGGCCGCCGACATGGCCAAATCCCTGCTGCACGTGTACAAGGACGGTGGCTGGCTGCCGCGCTGGGGTCTCGGTAACAGTGAGACGAACGTGATGAGCGGCGACCCCGTCACCCCGTTCATCGTCGACCTCTACAACCGGGGTCTGCTCGACCACCGCACCTCGCGCGAACTCTTCGACGCGCTCTGGAAGAACGTCAACGAGGTGCCGGCCGACCAGTCGACCTTCCGCGGCCGCGACGGCAACCCGACGTACGTCAAGAACGGCTTCGTCGGCTACCAGAACCTGCCCGGCTACAAGTTCGGCGACAGCCGCCAGGCCGGTTCGGCCACACTCGAGTACGCACTCGGCGACTGCGCCCTCTCCACGATGGCCGAAGGACTCGGTCACCGGGACAAGGCCGCGACGCTCGCCTCGCGTTGCGACAACTTCACCAAGTTGTGGGACTCGGGCGTCACTTCGGAGGGCTTCACCGGCTTCCCGGTGACGAAGAACGCGGACGGCAGCGTCGCGGGCGACCCCGACCCGACCCAGTCCGGCGCCTTCCACGAGGGCACGGCCTGGCAGTACCAGTGGCTCGCGCAGCAGAACCCGAAGGCCCTCTACGGCCTGATGGGCGGCAAGGCGGACGCCGAGAAGCGGCTCGACAAGTTCTTCGACATGCCGACCGTGCTCAGCGACCCGGCGAAGGCCGCCAAGGAGTCCTGGGTGACGGGCGCATACGACTACCACAACAACTTCGCGTTCAACCCGAACAACGAGCCCGACTTCCACGCCCCGTGGATGTACGCGTGGACCGACACCCCGTGGAAGACCTCCGCGGTGCTGCGGGCCATGCGGACGCTGTACACCGACGACCCGTACGGCATGCCCGGCAACGACGACCTCGGCGCCACGTCGTCGCTGCTCGTCTTCGCCATGGCCGGCGTCTTCGAGGTCCAGCCCGGCTCGGCGAAGTACGTCCTGTCGGCCCCGATGTTCGACAAGGTCGAGATCCGCCCGGCCCACGGCCGCGGGATCAGCATCGAGGCACCCGGCGCCGACGCGTCGAAGCTGCAGTACGTCTCGTCCGTGACCACGGGCAAGGGCACGCCGCTGCGCCAGAGCTGGCTCTCCCACAAGGACCTGCTCGGCTCCGGCAAGATCTCCTTCAAGCTCTCGGACAAGCCGACGAACTGGGGCGCGAATGTGGCGCCGCCGGCGGTGGCCGGGGAGTGAGGTGGTGGGGCGCGGTTCCTCCTTTTTGGAGGGGCCGCGCCCCACGCTCGCAACGGCGCACGTCCTGGCGGGACGTGCGCCTTTCGGGTTCGCCACCCATGCGAAATCCGCTTGTGCACGCCGTCGCCGGGATGATGCGGTGGCACGGTGATCAACCACGATGAATCAGCCGACGCGTCGGCCACCGTACGACCGTTGACGCTTGCGTGGGTAGGGCGGTTTCTGGAGGTCGGGGAGCGGATCGTCCGTGTCGAGGCGCTGCACGGTGGGGTCACCGCCGAGATGCGGAGGCTGACCGTCGCCGCGCCGGGCGGAGGCACCCGTCAGCTGGTGTTGCGGAGTTTCGTGGACCCGTTCTTCGAGGATCGCGCCGAGGACGCGCTGGGCCGAGAGGCCGGCGCGTTGGCCCTGCTGGAGGGGGCGGACGGTGTACCGGCTCCTGGGTTGGTCGCGGTTGATGCGACCGCGGCGCATTGCGAGTACCCCTCGCTCCTGATGACGCATCTGCCGGGGCGTGCGCTCCTCGGCGGTGAAGGGCTGGAGACGCGGGTGCGGTTGCTCGCGCGGCAGCTCGTGGCAATTCATGCGGTATGCCCGAGTGAACAGCCGCCGAAGTACGAGGCGTTGACCACCGCCGACACCGTCGTGGTTCCCGAGGGCGCCGACGCCGCCGCGTGGGCCGCGGCCATCGACGTCATCCGTGCGCCCGCGCCGCCCTACGAAGGGCGTTTCCTGCACCGGGACTTCCACCTCGCCAACGTGCTGTTCGACGCGTCACCGACCCGGATCACCGGCGTCGTCGACTGGGCCGGGGCCTCCTGGGGCCCGGCGGACCTCGACGTGGCGCACAGCTGCACCAATCTCGCGTTGCTGCACGGGCCGGAGTGGGGGCGGCGGTTCGCGGACGCGTACGAGGAGGCCGGCGGGGTGCTCGCCGCGGACGACGGCGAGCGGCTGTACTGGCGGGTGCGGGACGCGCTGGCGTTCTCGGAAGAGGTGCACGTGGTGGGGCGGCCGTGGCGCGAGGCCGGGCGGACGGAGCTGACGACGCGGGTCGTGGAGGAGCGGTTGGATGCGTATGTCACGGGTCTGATGGCAGGGGCTTGACGCCCGGGTCGTCCCGTACAGACTGGACGCCCGGGTCGTCGCCGGGATGCCGTAGCGGCGCACGATCGGGCGGGCTGGCGGGCTGGCGGGCGTCAGTACCGATGACCCGGCCAGTCCGGATGCGTCCAGCGATCCTCGCCGGTGAGTGCGAGCAGCGCTATCCGGCGTCGCAGCTCCGGCGATGCACCGGAGGCGCGGAGGCGCGTCGCTGCGTGGCCGTGGAGCCAGGCCGTCAGCTCGGCAGCCATCAAGTCCTCGTCGTTCTCGTACCAGTTGACGTACCACGGGAGTTGGTCGCCCAGCAGCTCGTACTCCCAGGCCTCCGCGGCCTCCGCGAGCCGCTGGTCGCTGAGGGGTCCGGTCTGCTGGTCCCAGTCGGCGAGCCAGGGGGTGACCGTACCGGACGCCTCGGCGCACATCGCCATGACCTGGTGTGCCGGGACAGCGGCGTCCGGATCCGTGAGGCTCTGCGCCCACCAGGCGTGCAGAAACTCACGTACGGCACCGGCCTGCTTATCGGGCCACTGCTGCCAGCGACCACGGGCGAAGGAGTGCCCCGCATCCTCAAGGCCGAACAGTGGATCGACGCGCCCGGCCACCAGGGCGGCGGCGAACTGCGGCAGGATGCGGCGCAGCACAGCTCCGTGGTCCGTCCAGTCAATGGCCTCCCAGGCACGGCGCAAGAGGTCCGGGGCGAGTTCCGTGTCGGGCGTCTTGAGGAGGGCCAGCTCCTCCGCGCTCCCCCAATGACACTCGCAGTTGGACTCGTCCGGGCGCGCGGTCATCCCGTGGAAGACGATGGCGAGATCGGCCAGGGCCGCGTCGCGTCTGCGACGGGCAGGGTGGTCGGTTGGCTGCATGACGGTGACCCGTACCTTCAAGGACTCCAGAGCGAGCTTGCCCACCTGAAGATCCTGACCCTACTGGAGTGGGAGGAGCCGCACGACCTCTTATTCGGCGGTGCCGAGCTGCGTCCCCGAGGCGACGACAGGAAGCGACGACAGCCCCCTGACAAGGCGGGTACGTCGCCACATCAACTCGTCCGCCGGTACGGCCAGATGGAGCTCCGGGAAGCGTGCGAGCACGGCTCGCAGCACAAGTTCCATCTCCGCCTTGGCCAGGGGTGCCCCGACACAGCGGTGGATGCCGTGGCCGAAGGCGAGGTGGGCGGCGGCGTCCCGGTCCAGGTCCAGCTTGTCCGGTCCGGGGAACCGGTCCGGGTCCCGGTTGGCTGCCCCGATGGCGACCAACACCGGTACGCCGGAGGGGATTTCGGTGCCGCCGAGCGTGACGGCCTCCGTGGTGAACCGGAAGGTGGCCGTGCTCACCGCGGACTCGAAGCGGAGGAGTTCGTCCACGGCGCCGGGGATGCCGTCCGGGTTTCGCCGCAGGCGATCCAGTTGTACCGGGTGCTGGAGCAGCGCCAGTACTGCGTTGCCGAGGGCGTTGGTGGTGGTTTCGTGTCCGGCCACGAGCAACAAGACGGCCAGGGAGACGAGTTCGTGCTCGCTCAGGCGGTCCTCTCCGTCGCGAGCGGCGATGAGCCGGTCCAGGAGGGAGCCGCCCGTGTCGCGGCGTTTGGCGGCGATCAGGTCCGTCATGTACTGCGCCATCGAGTGGGATGCCGCGTCGATGACGTCGAGCTCCCCCGCCGCGAACAGCTCCGCGGACCAGCGCTGCACGTCGGGCCGGTCGGCCGCCGGGACCCCGAGCAGTTCACAGATCACGACGACCGGGAGTGGCACCGCCAGGCCGGCCACGAAGTCGAACGGTTCACCGACGGGCCACCGGTCCAGCAGCTCCTCGGTGACGCGCGCGATGAACGGACGCAGCTGCGCGACCGCCCCGGTCGTGAACGCCTTCGTCACCAGCCGACGAAGCCGGGTGTGTTGGGGCGGGTCGCTGGCGAGCATGGTGTGCGCGACCGCGGGGTGCAGGCGTCGCCGCGATTCCTTGCCCGCGAAGAACGCGGCCGTGTCCTTCGAGAGCCGGGCGTCGTTGAGGGCTTCCCTGGCTTCCTTGTAGCCGGTGACCACGTAGTTGGTGCGGCCCGCGGAGCCGGTCGGGACGGGTCGTACCGGACACGTGACCCGCATGGCCGCGTAGGCCGGGTAGGGGTTCCGGAGGAAACGGGGATCCTGGGTCGGGTCGGTCATCACCCCAGGATCCAACGACGTACAACTGTCCGCTTGCCATTCGCGCCACCCCCGTAATCCGTGTCACCCGCGCCATCCGCGTTGCCTAGGATCAGCGATTATGGATATCGCAGCAATCCTCATTCTCCTGGTCGGCGTGCTCATCGCGGTCGGCACCATCGAGCGCAAGGTCGACCGTGCCGACCGCAGGGCCGCCCGCGTCGAGCGGAAGCTGGACCTCGTCATCAAGCATCTGGGAATCGAGGCCGACGAACTCGGGCCGGTCCTCGACGGCGTACGCGCCCTCGTACGGGACGGCAAGAAGATCGATGCCATCAAGGCCTACCGCGAGGCGACCGGAGTGGGCCTCAAGGAGGCCAAGGACGAGGTCGACCGCATCGAATCCGGCCAGAGCTGACCCGAAGCCGGGCCGCCCAGACCCGACCCGGAGTCGCGGCACCCGTCGACGTCAGCGGGCCACGTCGATCCGGGTGACATGGTCCTCCCCCTTGGGCCCGGTGCCCGACTTGTCCAGGACGTACGCGGTGCTCGCATCGCCCATGTGCACATGGTTGGGGAGCGCGTTGGTGTCGATCGTCTCCTTGACCGCCCCCGAACGTGTGTCGACGACGGAGACGCTGTCGTCGAGCCGGTTGACGACCAGCACACGCGCCGAACGGCCCACGTTGGCAAGGGACTTGGCGCCCTCCCCGGTGGTTATCGACCTGACGACCGCCCCCTTGCGCAGGTCCACGACGGACACACCACCCGCGCCCTGGTCGGCGGTGTAGGCGGTCCGGCCGTTCGCCGACAGGGCTATGGAGAGGGGGCCGTCGCCCGTGGGGAGGAGGCGCGGTTCGGAGGAGCCGGGGGTGATCTGGATGATGCGGTCGTGCGTGAAGTCGGTGGCGTGGACCGCTCCGGTGCGTTCGTTCACCGCGAGGCCCGTCGGGCCCGCCCCCTCGACGGTGACCCGCCGGGTCTCCTCGTACGTACGAGTGTTGAAGCCGACGACGGATCCGGTGCCGAAGGCCGTGGCCCAGACGGTGTCGCGCTTCTCGTCGACGACGATCTCGCGCGCGTGCGCGACGCCCGGCACGGTCGCGAGGTGGCGGCCCGTCTTCTGGCTGTACACGGCGATGCTGTCGTTGCGCGTGTTCGTGACCCACACCGTGTTGTGTTCGTCGTCCACATCGATGCCGTAGGCCGCTTCGATGGTGCCGTCGCTCTCGTCGAGGGGCGTCGGATAGGTCGCCTCCACCTTGAGCGTGTCGGGGTCGAGACGCACCAACCGCGAGTCCGTGACGGGCGCCGGCGGCTGCCCCACCGAGCTGGTCGCCCAGAGCACGTCGTTCCTCTCGGAGTACGCGGACTGGTAGAGGCCGGGGGCGAGCGGCGCGGACTTGAGCGTCGATCCGGCCGCGGCGACGGCTTCCGTCAGCGTGAACGCGGTGCAGGACACCAGGGCGACGGCGCTCGCCGCGGTGCGGTGGACGCGTCTGTTGAGCGAGGACATGGGGTGCGGTCTCCCTGTCGATCCAATAGGCCGATGAGCCGGCCCACGAGCAAGCCAATGAGCCGACCCGCGAGTAAAGATTAGGCAAGGCTAACCTAATGCAATCGCAAGGGTGGCAGGGAATTAACACGTCAACCCCTTGTGCAACCCCCGCCCGCTCCCTACAGTCCCGCCGTCTCTCAAAGAAAGACGGTGTCATGAATACTGTGACAAGCGCCGCGACGCCGGGGCCGCCACGGCCCGCCACGCCTCCCCTGGCCACGGTCCTCAAGGCCTTGGCCCTGCTCGACTCCCTGGCCGACGCGACGGAACCCGTACGGGTCTCGTCCCTCGCCCGGGCCATGGGCACATCGCGGGCCGAGACACACCGCCAGCTGGTCACCTTGGAAGCGGCGGGCTGGATGGAGCAACTCCCGGACGGCGCCTACCGGTTGACGCTGCGCCCGGCCCACCTGGGACACGCCGCCCTGCGCCAGGCCGGCATCGGCGAGCGCACCGCTCCGCTGCTGGAGCGCGCCGCGCGGCAGGCGGGCGAGGTCGTCAGCATCGCCGTGCTCGACAAGGACACGGCGCGGGTCGTCCAGCGCGCCGATCCGGGCCGCTCCCTGCACGCCACGCTGCTCCTCGGCGATCGACTGAGCCTGACCTCCAGCGCCACCGGACGCCTGCTCGCGGCGCTGTGCCCGCAGGACATCACGGGACCGCTGCGGGACCGGGGCGTCGCCCTGCCGGACACCGACGAGCTCAGCATCATCAACGGCACCCGGTGGGCGACGTCCACCGACGACGAGCAGGACGGCATCGCCGCGCTCGCCGTCCCCCTTTGCCGCCCCGGCAACCAGGTCGTCGCGGCTCTCAGCGTGCACGGACCACGCGAGCGCATCACGACGGCCGACGCACTCGCCGTACTGCGACCCACCGCCCACGAGATCGAGCAGCTGCTCCGGCTCGACACCGGCGGCACCCTCGGCCTGCACGGCTGACACCTGCACCTCTCCCCCTGCTCCCGGCCGGCCCGCTCCCCCGGGCCCGCCGACGTACCACCCACACACCATCAGGACTGCGTATGAACGTGCCCCTTTCCGTCGCCGAACCCGCCGGACACGCCGGACCCGCCGGGCGCACCCCGGACCGGCTCCTGCGGCCCGAGCGCCTCGCCCAGCTCCCGCCAACCCGACTCAGCGCGAGCCGGGCACTGGTCAACCGCATGACGGCGCAGGGCTGGCGGATCGAGCGGCTCGAGTTCGCCATCGACGCGAAGGCCCGCGGCCGCGCCCGTTATCGCGTCCGGACGCCGGGAGGGCCCCTCGACTTCGTCGCCTTCTCCTTTCAGCCGCGCTTGGAGGGACGTACCAGCCGGATCGTCGGCACCGACTGGGACATGACGGGCGCGCTCTTCGACGGCACCGCGGACGACAGCGAACTCGCGCACACCGAACGGGAGATGCCGAAGCTCTACGGGGGTCGGGCCACCGCGCACACCTTGGTGTGGTGCCGCTCCAACCGCAGCCTGCGACTGTTCGAGCACGTCGTCTCCAGCCTCGCCGAGGGACGCCAGCCGGACGCCCAACGCCTATGGGACGTCGGCTACTTGATGCGCAACACCGGCCTGGACGGGAACGGCACCTTCGGCACCCGCTCCTTCGCGGCGCTGCCCGACAACCATCCGCTGGCCGCGCCCCTGCACGCCCAAATGCTCGCCGCTTATCTGATGCGTGAGTTCGCCGCGGATCTCGCCGAGCACCTGGCCCGGCACCGCAACCCCGAGGCCCCCGCGCTCGACCCGGAGCTGCGCCGCCGCCTGGGGCTCGGCAACGCCTCGGCGCTCGGCCTCGTCTTCTTCGCCAACAACCACCCCCGGCTCGTCGACCGCTGGCTCGACCTGCGCGAACAGGCACTCACCCAGGCCCTGGACGCACGGCGCGGCACCCCGCACCTGACCGTCGTACGAGAGCTGATCGAGCGCTCCGCGCGCTTCCACGCCCAAGACCCCACCTTCTACGACCAGTTCGAGCCGCCGACCGAACTCGCCCGCTCCCTGCACCGGGCGCTCGCCCTCCTGGACGCCCTGGAGCGGCCGGGCGACGACGATGCGCTCCCGCGCCTGTGGGCCTGCTGGAACGCGGAGTTGGACGAGCGGGCCGTCGAGACCCTGGCCGGTGTGCTCATCGACAGCGTGCCGGACCTCACGGACCCGCTCGTCGAACGCCAACGGGTGGACGAGACACTGACCGCCACGCCTCAGCAGACGACCGGGGCCCTTCTGGAGCACCTCGACACCGTCTACCGCTGGGCACTCGACCTGGATCTCACCGCGCCCGGCGCGCTGCGCCACATCTGGTACAAGTCCCGTGCCGCCGAGGAGCCCCGGCGCGGGCCGCGCGAGGAGGTCGCCGAAGGCCTCGACTGGCAGCTCAACGTGCCGCGTTCAGTGCAGGCCCTGTACGCGGATCTCAAGGCGGCCGATCCACGCGAGACCACGGGAGCGTTCTGCGTGCGCCACCCCGAGCACCGGGACACGGTGACACGGGTGCAAGGCCTCGCCGAACTGGCCCTGCACAGCCCGCACATGAACATCGCCGACGACGCCTTCGTGCCCGCGTACCTCGTGCGGTTCCTCAACTCGGCGGTCCACGGACTGGACAAGACCGCCGACTCCGCCGGGCGCAATGTCCTCGGCCTGCTCTTCCACGGCGCGCCCACGCGCCACGCCATCCACCGACACGACCGCGACGACTGGACGCTGCCCGCACGACCGGCCGCCGCCGCTCCCACCCGCACCGAGGAGAACGCGTGACCCCCACCCCTGCCCACCACGCCCCTGCCGACCTGCGCGTATCGGTCCGCGAGCTGCGCCTGATGACCGGCCGGGTGCTGCTGACGACCGCGATCCCGTTCGGCTCCGTGGCGGCGACCCGGGACATCGTCGTCGGCGCCGAGACACACGGGCTCGACGGCCTGGCCGGGCTGCTGGACGCGCTGCCCGCCCTGCGCGCCCGACACCTGCGGCCCCAACTGGACGGCACCACAGCCCAGTTCCCCGCCCCGGACGCACAACCCGCACTCGCCACGGCCGCCGACCTCCTCGACCTCGCCGTGGCCGCCGCCCACACCGACGGCACCGCCGCCTTCACCGCACCCGGCGACGACTGGGCCGTCCGCGCCCTGCCTCCGCTGGCCCGCCGCCACGGCGTGGAACTGGACCTCGCCAGGTCCACGGTCACCGCGACGACCGCCCCTGACGGGCCGCGTCCCGGGCCGGACGCCGCCGAGCTGCGCGCCCTGACCTACGGGGTGCCGGTCACGGGCGCGTTGTGGCAGCGCTTCGTCGCCGAGGCGGAGGCGGCGCTGACCCCGGACAGCGCGCTGTCGCGCACCCACGCCGGTGACTCGCTCTTCGGTCCGGACGGCGAGATCCTCGCGGAGGTCGGCGAGGACGAGCCGGTGGAGGTCGCCTCGTGACGACCGCCACCGCACCCGCCCGGGACACACCCCTCGTCATCGACGGCCTGCAATGCGGCCCCTACGACCGCGATGTCTTCCTCCAACTGCGCGCGGGCGGCGTGACCTGCGCGACGGCCACGGTCGCGTTCTGGGAGGACGCGGTCGAGACCATGGACGCGCTGGCCGCCTGGAACGACCTCCTCGCCGCCAACGCCGACCTGGTCGTGCCCGCACGCACCGCCGCCGACATCGAACGGGCGAAGGCCCAGGGCCGCACCGCCATCGTCCTGGGCGCGCAGAACGCCAGCCCGCTCCAGGGCCGGCTCGGATTCGTCCGGCTCTTCCACGACATGGGGCTGCGCGTGATGCAGCTGACGTACAACAACAACACCGAGTTCGGGGGCTCCTGTTACGAGGAGTCCGACCCGGGGCTCACCCGCTTCGGCCGTGAAGTGGTGCGCGAGATGAACGCGGTCGGGATGCTGGTCGACCTCTCGCACTCCGGCGAACGCACCCGGCGGGACGCCATCGAGCACTCCGCGCTCCCGGTGGCCCTCACCCACGCCAACCCCCGCTCCCTGTACGACCATCCGCGCAACGCCGACGACGCCACGCTCAAGGCGCTCGCCGCGCGGGACGGGGTCGTGGGCCTCGCCACGTACCGCTCCATCTGCGGGCACTACGCGCGCACCTTGGACGACTGGTGCGCGATGGTGGCCCGCACGGTCGAACTGGTCGGCGTCCGGCACGTCGCCATCGGCACGGACCTGAGCCCGAAGGCGGGGGCGGCGGAGTTCACGTGGATGCGCAAGGGGCGCTGGACACGCGGCGAACAGCGCGGCGCGGACCTCGGCACATCACCCGCCTCCGGCACCGACACCACGGAGTGGCTCACCGACGCCTCCGGCCTCGCCCAAGTCGCCGACAGGCTCGTCGACTTCGGCTTCGCACCCGACGAGGCGCACGCGGTGGTCGGAGGCAACTGGCTGCGCCTCTACTCCGCCATCTTCGAAGGCGGTCACGGCAGTTGATCCAAGCGGTCGGGCGGCCCGCTGCAACGGACCGCCCGACCTACAACCCCGCCCACCACGGGCGGCCCTTGCTCCACGGCAACAGACGGGCCACCCCTCCAAGCGAAAGGCCGACGGGCCATGACATCTGAGCAGACAGCGAACATGCCACGCAAACCGACACAGGACCCGGACCCTGCCGCGATGGCGCCGCCCCCGCACAATCCGGACGAACGCGCCGCCCGGCTCACCGCCCGCATCGACCGCCTCCCCATGACATGGGTGCAGGGCCGCATCCTCACGCAGGGCGGTCTGAGCACCACCCTGGACGGGCTCGACCTGGGCATCATGTCCTTTCTGCTCCCGCTGATCACGACGGCGTTCGCACTCACCGGCAGCGAGCAGGGCCTGATCGCGAGCGCGACGCTGGCCGGCGCTCTCGTGGGCGACCTGTCGCTCGCGCTCCTTGGCAACCGGGTGGGCCGCAAGCCACTGCTCCTGTGGTCCCTGGTCCTCTACAGCGGCTGCACACTGCTGTCGGCCGCCGCCCCCGACTACGGCTTTCTGCTGGCCCTGCGCTTCCTCGCGGGTGTAGGAGTGGGGGTCAACGTCAACATCGTGATCCCCTATCTCGCCGAGTTCGCGCCGCGCGCGAAGCGAGCCACGTACGTCGGTTCCCTCGCCGGCTTCTTCGGCCTGGGGTACGTACTGGCCGCGCTGGTGGGCACCTTCGTCGTGGCCCGCGTCGACCACGGGTGGCGCTGGGGCCTCGTCCTCGTCGGCCTGCCCGTGATCCTCGCCCTGTGGTGGCGGCGCAATCTGCCGGAGTCGCCGCGCTACTTGCTGCTCAAGGGCCGCGACGACGAAGCCGAAGCGGTCGTCGCGAGACTGGAGGAGTCGGTCCGCGCGCGCACCGGCACACCCCTCCCCGCCCCCGAGCCGCCCGGAACGGCCGCACGCGACGAAGACCTGGGCGCGGCCGCACAGTTCACCGGCCTGTGGCGGGGCCCGTACCTGCGCCAGACGATCGTCGTATGGAGCATGTTCTTCGTCGCGAGCTTCGCCTACTACGGGTTCCTGACGTTCCTGCCCAGCATGCTGCTCGACCGGGGCATGAGCATCACCGACAGCTTCAGCTACGCGCTACTGGTCGAGGTCGCCCAGGTGCTCGGCTACTACCCCGCGGCCTGGCTCGCCGACCGTACGGACCGGAAGTGGTCGATCGTCACCTGCCTCGCCGCGTCCACGCTCTGCGCCTTCCTCGTCTCGCAGGCCGAGACCGACCTCTCGGTCCTCGTCCTCAGCCTGCTCCTCGGCTTCTTCCTCAACGGCCTCTACGCACCGCTGTACACCTACCTCCCGGAGGTCTACCCGACGCAGCTGCGCTCGATGGCGGCCGCCACGTCGGACGCCTTCAGCCGGATCGGCGGCATCGTCGCCCCCATGCTCATCGGCACGATGTACGCCTCCCTCCGCTTCACCGGCGTCTTCAGCCTCATCTGCGCGGTCCTCGCCGCAGGCTGCGTCCTCACACTCACGCTGTCCACGGCCACGAAGGGCCGCTCACTGGAGACGCTGTCCGGGTCGGCGTCATAGGCGCCGTGCCTTCAGCACTCCGTGAACCCCACCCCCTCCGGAACCGCCCCGCCGGGATCCGTCTCGTAGCGGCTCAGGGCCGCCACCTTCTCCGCCGAGGAGCTGGCAGGGTCGAAGCGGTGTTCCAGCCACTCGGAGGTGAGTTTGCGGGCCAGTTCGAGGCCGACCACGCGCTGGCCCATGCACAGCACCTGCGCGTTGTTGCTCTTCACCGAGCGTTCCACGGAGTACACGTCGTGGGCGGTCACCGCGCGGATGCCGGGGACCTTGTTCGCGGAGATCGCCACGCCGAGGCCCGTGCCGCAGATGAGCAGGGCGCGGTCGGCGCGGTCCTCGGCGACGAGGCGGGCCGCGGCCACGCCGATGTGCGGGTAGGCGGTCGTGCCGTCGGCCTCCACGCCGACGTCGAGTACCTCGGAGACGCGTGGGTCGGCCTGGAGGTCGGCCTTGATGCGTTCCTTGTACTCGAAGCCGGCGTCGTCGCAGCCGACGACCAGACGCAGCCGGTCCGTCATGCCGTTGTCACTCCTTGTCGGTTCTGTTCGTGTGGCTGATCGTGTGTCTGGCCACCCTGTGCGTGCGGAGCGCTGGCCAGCGCCGTCACGATCAGGGCCAGCGAAGTCGCTCCCGCGTCGGGGGTGCCCAGGCTGCGCTCCGCGAGCGGCCGAGCCCTGCCGATCTTCGGGCGCAGGTCCTTCGTCGCCTCGGCGGCGTGGGTCGCCGCCTCGGCCGCCGAGCGCCAGGCCTCGGCCGGGTCGACGCCGGCGTCGGTCGCGTGTTGCAGGGTGTCGGCGAACGGGAGCAGGGCGTCGAGCATGGTTTTGTCGCCCCGTGTCGCCCGGCCCAAGTCGCCGATCGCGTCGGCGAATGCCCGTACGCCCCTGGCGACATCGGCGGCCGTGTACGACTCGGCCGCGTCGTCCAGTGAGCGTCCGAACGCCTCCAGTGCCGCGCCCCAGAGCACGCCCGAAGTGCCGCCCGCGTACTCGGCCCAGGACTGGCCCGCCTGTCGCAGCAGCCATCCGGCGCCGGCCTCCCGGCTCGCCTGCTCGGCCCGCTCCGCGGCGAACCGGGCGCCGCGAACCATGCCACGACCGTGGTCACCGTCTCCGGCGACCGCGTCGATGCGGCCGAGCTCCTCCTCGTTGTCCACCATCGTGCGGTGGATGGTGGAGAGGGCCGCGCGTATGTCGTCCGCCAACTCCTTTGCGGCAGAGGACGCTTGGGGGATTTCGGTGACCGCTGCCGCGCCGCCGTTCGCGTCGGCGGCGTGCAGGCCGGTCAGCGGTGCGCGTGCCTTGCGGTACGCCGGGGTGTAGGCGTCGGCGCGCCAGCGCGGCTCGAGGTCCTCGTCCAGCCACATCAGGGTGAGCGAGCAGCCACCCATGTCGAGGCTGGTCACCAGCTCGCCCACCTCGGGGTCGACGATCTCGATCCCCCGGTCCCGCAGGCGTGCGGACACCCGGCCCCAGAGCAGGAAGAGTTCCTCGTACTTGGTGGCGCCGAGGCCGTTGAGGATCGCGCCCACCCGGCGGCCCGCGGAGGCGGGTGTCTCCTGGAGGATGCGTTCCACGAGGAGCGCCGCCAGCTCGTCGGCCTTCAGCATCGGTACGTCCTCGATGCCGGGCTCGCCGTGGATGCCGAGGCCGAGGCCCAGGTGTCCCTCGGGCACCTCGAAGAGCGGCTCCCCCGCGCCCGGCAGCGTACAGCCGGAGAAGGCCACGCCCAGGCTGCGCGTCGCGGCGTTGGCGGCGCGGCCGAGGCGTTCCACCTCGTCGAGGTCGAGTCCCTCGGCGGCCGCCGCGCCCATCACCTTGAAGACCGTGAAGTCGCCCGCGATGCCCCGGCGCTTGCCCTCTTCCTCGGCAGACGCCACGTCGTCGGTGACGATCACGATCCGGGTGTCGATGCCCTCGGCGTTGAGCCGATCCGCGGCGATCCGGAAGTTCAGCACGTCCCCGGCGTAGTTGCCGAAGCTGAGGATCACTCCCCTGCCCTGGTCGGCGGCCTTCGCGACCGAGTAGACCTGGGTGGCCGACGGCGAGGTGAAGACGTTGCCCACCACCGCGCCATGGGCCATGCCCGGTCCGACCGTTCCGCAGAAGGCCGGGTAGTGGCCCGAGCCGCCGCCGATGACGACCGCCACCTGTGGCCTGTCGCCGCGGTGTGCGACGACGCCTCCGGGCACTCCGCGCAACCGGTCCGCGTACAGGTCGAGAAAGCCGGCCAGTTGGTCCTCGGCGAAGTTCGCCGGGTCGTCGAAGAGTCTGGTCACGAGGGAACCTCCAAAACAACTACGGTGCGTCGCACGTCGGTACGCGGTCGGGATCGGCGGGCCACGGACGGTGTCAGCGGGCCATGACGGCCCCGGCCTGCTCCTCCTCCGAACTGGGCTCGCTCTGGCGCACGTTGAGGAACGAGACCATCACGAAGGCCGCGCCGTAGAGCACGACGAACGCCCACACCACCCCGGCGTTGCCGAGGCCGACGGAGAGGACGGCGGCGACCACCGCGGAGCCGAGGAACGAGGCACCACCGGCCGCCGTGGTGTACATGGCCATGGCCGCGCCCTTGAACTCCGCCGGTACGAGCGCCGGCATGATCGCGCCCATCGGTACGAACCCGGCGAGCAGGCAGCCGAACACACAGCCCGCGACGACGGACACCCAGAAGCCCCAGGTGGAACCGGCGGGCACCAGCTGCGGCACGTACCACCAGGCGAGCAGACCGATGGAGGAGCCGAACACACCGAACCACTGCACGGTGCGGCGCCAGCCCCAGCGGTCGCCGATGGCGCCGAACAGGGCGTTGACGAGGATGTTCGTCGCGTAGACGAGGACGGTCATGGTGAGCCAGCGGCTCTGTCCCCAGCCCCGGTCGTCCGCGATCACTCCGGGCAGGATGATGAACATGCCGTACTGGGGCGCGGTGTTGATCAGGCGCACGAGGAAGCCCATCAGCACCTTGGGCTGACGTGCCGTCAGGCGCAGGCCTGCCGACAGGACTTCGAAGGAGGACTTGTCGGCCGGGGCCACCCGCTGCGATCCGTGCGGCTCCTTGACGGCGAACCGGGCGATCAGGAAACCGATCACCACCAGCGCCGTGGAGGCGGCCATGGCGCCGGTCTCGCCGCCGGTCGAGCCGCCGAACGCCGGGATCATGCCGAGTGCGAACAGCGAGCCCAGCGTGGGCAGTCCGCCGGTGAACATGACGTAGAACCAGCCGACCGCCGCGCCGTTGCGCTCCTTCGGCGATACGAGGTTCACCCACACCAGGAAGGCGAAGGCGAACAGCGGGTAGCCGAAGCCGCGCAGGAAGTAGGTCAGGAAGACCATGGGCATGCTGCCGGCGGCGAGGCCCGCCAGGAACAGCACCTCGAACACGACCCACACGACGGTGCCGAGCAGCATGACCCGCCGCGGGCCCCACAGGTCGGTGAGGGCTCCGGAAAGGTAGCTGCCGACCAGTACGGACACGCCGTACATGGAGATGATGGTGCTGGCCGTCGCGGTGGTGCTGCCCAGGACGTGCTCGATGTGCGGGGCGATGAAGTTGGACTCGGTGCCGTTGCCGGTCATGAAGACCAGGACGGCGAGGAAGCCCCAGCGCAGCGAGTGGGGTATGCCCATGCGGTCGAGCCGGGTCTCGGTGGCCTTCACGGACCCGGTGGCCGCCGTCACGCGACCACCGCGTCGGCCTCGGCGTTCGGCAGGATGGACACCTTCACCGAGGCGCCGGAGGTGTCGGCGACCAGGTCGAGCGCCTTCTGGAAGTCGGCCAGGCCGAACTGGTGGGTGCAGATGTCGTCGACCGGCACCTTGCCCTCCTCCAGGAGTCGGATCGCCGCGGGCCAGCAGTGCGGTCCCAAGTGGGCGCCGCGCACGTCGAGTTCCTTGTCGTCGGAGATGATCGACCAGTCGACCGTGACGTCCGAGCCGAAGACCGAGTACTCGACGTACGTGCCCAGCTTGCGCAGCAGGTTGAGGCCCTGCGAGACCGCGGGCGTCGCGCCGGTGCCCTCCAGGTAGACGTCGGCGCCGTAGCCGTCGGTCATCTCCTTGACGCGCGCGACGACATCTTCCTTCGCGGGGTTGAGGACGATGTCGGCGCCTGTGCGGCGGCCCAGTTCGAGCTTGTTGTCGTCCAGGTCGAGCGCGATGATCTTCAGCGGGTTCTTCTGCCGGGCGCCCGCGATGAGGCCCAGGCCGATCGGCCCGCAGCCGGCGACCACCACGACGTCCTCGAAGTGGATGTCGGCGCGCTCCACCGCGTGCAGCGCGCAGGACAGCGGCTCCGCGTACGCGGCGTGGTGCGGCGCGAGGTCGTGCGAGACCTTGTGGGCGCGGGCCTTCGGCGGAACCACCATGTACTGCGCCATGGCGCCGTGGTGGTTGCGGAAGCCGAACATGTCGTGCGGGCCGCACATCCAGTACTGACCGCGCCGACAGTAACGGCACTCCTCGCACGGCACGATCTGCTCGCACGCGATGCGGTCGCCGACGCTCACCTTCTGGGCTGCGAGCGCGGCGTCGTCGCCCGCCACCACCACGCCGACGAACTCGTGACCGGGGATGATGCCGCGCTGCGCCCACGCCGGGCGGTTCTCGTCGCCCCAGAACTTGGGGGCGCCGTGGTAGCACTTGAGGTCGCTCGCGCACACCCCCACCGCCTCGGTCCGCAACAGCAGTTCACCGGGACCCGGTGTGGGGACGTCGACTTCCTCGAGACGATAGTCCTCGGGCCCGTGGACGACCACGGCCTGCATTCGCTTCGGCACACTGATCACTACTACCTCCATTGGCAGTCGGCTCTTGCGCGGATGAGATGCGGTAGGGGGGACACGGATCCGTGTGGGGATGGATCCGGTGGGATCACGGTGGTTCGGGGGTCGTTCGGCTTCCGGGTCGGTCAGGTGGGTCGGGACTCGGGCTTTTCCGGGCTCAGGGCGGCGACCTGCACGGTGACACCGTCCTCGCGCAGCGCCTCCAACTCGGCCCGGGAGATGCGGTCGTCGACGATCACGAGGTCGAAGTCGCTGAGCGGGGCGACCCGGTGCAGCGCCCGTTTCTGGAACTTGGTGTGGTCGACGAGCAGGATCCGGCGCTGGGCCGCCTCCAGGAGCGCCCGCTTGACCAGGATCGCCTCCTGCGACTGGTGGTAGCAGTGGCCGTCCGCGACCGCCGACGTCGAGATGAACACGGTGTCGGCGCGCAGGGGTTTGATGTGGTCGCAGGTCGCCATGCCCTGGAAGGCGTCGTAGTGCGGGTCGTAGCTGCCGCCGAGCGAGATCAGCTCGATGCCGGGGCGGCCGGCCAGGGCGTTGACGATGGCGAGGAAGTTGGTGATGACGGTGAGCGATCCGCTCTCGGGCAGCGCGCGGGCGAGAGCGAGGGACGTGGTGCTGTCGTCCAGCAGGATCGCCTGACCGCGGTCGATGTGCTCCAGGGCGGCGCCGGCCAGCGCCTTCTTGGCCTCGCCCTGCTGGGTCGTCCGGTAGCGGACGTTGCTCTCGAAGAGCACGGACTGCTGGGCCGTGGCCGCCCCGCGCGTCTTGCGGAGCCATCCCTCATCGGCGAGACGGTCCAGGTCACGGTGGATGGTCATCACGCTGACCCCCAGCTCGCGCGCCAGGTCCTCGATACGGGCCGAGCCCAGCTCGAGCACCCGGTCACGGATGCGCTCCTGGCGCGCCTGTGGGTTCAGCAACTCTGCTGAACCCGCGGGGAGTTCGTCGGGGCTCACAGCGTTTCCTTCCTGCCGTCGCCCGACAAGCTAACAGCGGACCACTCAAACACAACACCCCTCGTGTTAGGAATGTGTTCTGTCTTGTGATGCGCGGTGCCGGGCCACGGCGTCGTTGTTGGCGCAGCGCACCGAGCAGTAGGTGCGGCGGCCGTTGCGCGAGGTGTCGACGAAGGCCAGGGCGCAGCTCCGACGTGCGCAGCGGCCGAGGCGGTCGGCGTCGGCGGAGCAGATGACGTAGGCGAGTCCGGCCGCGGTCACGGCGCGGATGTGTGCGGCCGCGTCGGCGCCGATCGCGCTGTAGTGCAGGTGGGGCTGCCCGTCGTGCAGGGAGATCCGGGGGCTGCTCGATGCGTCCGCGAGGAGTCCGTTGACCGCGTGGCACCGCTCTTCGAGGTCCTGCCGCCCGAAGCACACGGCGAGCCTCCGGCTCCATTCCCAGATCGATTCGACCTGCGCGTGCGTGAGCGCGCGGTTCACGACGCCGTGCGCGGCGAGCAGTGTCTCCAGGTCCTCGGGGCGTGGTGTCTCCGTCAGGTTGACCAGGTCGGCGGCCAGCCGGGCGGCCTCGCCGCCGTAATGGTTGAAGTGCATAAGGGCATTACAGCACCGTGGAGCGCGAACAGCGCCGACGATGTGGAGGACTCCGATGGGCCTGGCAGTGGAGGATCCCCGACCGCGGTCGCGGGCAGCCGCGACGGCACCGGCGCTGATGATGCTGGCCCAGATCGCCAGCCTCCAGGTGGGTTCCGCGGTCGCCAAGGGGGCGTACGCCTCCGCGGGGCCCACGGCGCTGGCCGGGATGCGGTTGTTCTTCGCCGCCGTGGTCCTGTGGCTGCTCGTACGGCCGCGACTGCGGGGGATCACGGCCCCCCAGTGGCGGGCGGCCGTCGCGCTCGGCCTGGTCCTCGCGGCCATGAACCTGGCCTACTTCCAGGCCATCAGCCGGCTCCCGATCGGCGTGGCCGCGACACTCGAACTGCTCGGCCCGCTGGCCTTGTCGATCGCCATGTCCCGCCGGATCGAGCATCTCGTGGTGGCGTTGCTGGCCCTGGCCGGCGTACTGCTGCTGGCGGCCCCCGGTGCCTCGCTGCCCGCCGCCGGGCTTCTCCTGGGAGGCGCCGCCGCGGTGTGCCGGGCCGGGTACGTGGTCCTGAGCCGGCGGGTCGGCCGGCTGTTTCCGGACTGGACGGGGCTGACGCTGGCGCTGGCGGTCGGCGCCTGCGTGCTGACCCCGGTCATCGCCGTCACCGACGGTAACCGGGTGGCGGCCCGCCCTTCCGTCCTGTTCACCGGGCTCCTCGTGGCGCTGCTGTCCTCGCTGATCCCGTACTCGCTGGACATGACGGTGCTGCGGCGCATCGACGCCCGGGCCTTTGGTGTGCTGCTCGCGCTGAGCCCCGCCGTGGCGGCCGGCATCGGTTTCGTGCTGCTGCACGAGGAGTTGACGGGGCGCCAGCTGGGGGCGGCAGCGTTGATCGTCCTCGCCGGTGTGTGGTCGGTGCGTCGCGCCGCCCGCTCCGCCCCATCCTCCGGATCGCCGACGTAACGGTCGAGATGCCGTGTCTACGTAAGGGGCAAGATGTATTGAACCCTGACCCACCACACGTTCCTTCGACAGAACTACGCTCGTCCTTGTCCCGCCGACCCGGCGGACCCGACGTACCCGACGTACCCGACGGAAAAGAGGACTGAGTTGCATGGCTGAAGGAACGAGCCCGTCCGTCAAGGGAACGAGGCCGTCCGTCATACGGTCGCCCGGCGTCCCGCCCCTGATGACGGTGGTGCTCTGCTGCTTCTCGGGGTTCGCGCTGCTGCTGCCCGTATCCCCTCAGTGGGCGCTGGATGGAGGGGCCGACGAGTTCGGCGCCGGGCTCGTCACCGCCGTCCTGATGACCATGACGGTCGCCTCCCAGCTCTGCGTCAAGGCCACGCTGCGCAAGCTGGGGTGGGCGCGCACGTTCGCCCTCGGCGCCCTGCTGCTCGGTCTGCCCGCGCCTCTGCAGGCCCTCAGCGACGACCTGTGGCCGATCCTGGCGACCACGGCCCTGCGCGGCGCCGGCTTCGGCATCATGACCGTGTGCGGTGCCACCGCCGTGGCGGCCCTGGCCCCGCGCGGACGTCAGGGCGCGGCCATCGGCGTGTACGGCCTGTCGATCGCGCTGCCGCAGGTGGTGCTGACGCCGGCGGCGCCGGCCCTCGTCGCGGCGTTCGCCCTGCCCGCGATCCTGGCGTGCGGCATCCTTCCCGTGCTGGCCCTGCCCTTCACTCCCGCCCTGGGACGCGCCCTCGACGACGCCCACGCCGACACCCCCGCTGCCGACACTCCCGCTCCCGGCCCCTCCGCTCCCCGTACGGCGACGGCGGCCACGCTGCGGCGCATTCTGATGCCGGTGATCCTGCTGCTGCTCGTGACGGTGGCCGGGGGCGCGATCCTGACCTTCACCCCGCAGTTCGCGGGCACACCGGGCGCGGCCGCCGGGGCGCTGGTCACCTTCACGGCGACCGCGGCGGTGACCCGCTGGGGCTGCGGCGTCGCCGCGGACAGGATCAGCACCCGGCCACTCAACTTCGGCCTGCTGCTTGCGGCGTGCGTCGGCCTCGTTCTCGTCGCCTGGTCCGTCCATTCCGATCCTGCCGTCCTCCCAGCCCTGCTGGCCGGGCTCCTGCTGCTGGGGGCTGCGTACGGAGGGCTGCAGAGTGTCACCCTCGTGCAGGCGCTCAACCGCGCGGGCACGGAGCACCGACACACCACCTCCGTCGCCTGGAACATCGGCTTCGACGCGGGCACCGGCCTCGGCTCGCTCCTGCTGGGCCTCGCCGCCCAAGTGGCCACGTTCTCCGTCGGGTTCCTCGTGATGGCGGCGGCGACGGCGATCGCGGCGGCCCTGACACTCCGGCCCGGTGGCCGGTCGACCACTCCCCTGTCGCCCCGCCGCGCGGCGGGCACTCCGGACACGAAGCGCGACTCCCTCTCGGACTGCTAGCCCGGCGTACGCCACGGGGCCTGATCCAAAAGACAGGCCCTGGGGCCGCCCCGGCCGGGCGGGTTCGCCCTACGCTCCCCCGTCCCGGCCCCGTACCGCCGTCTCCGTACGAGCCGCAGCTCCCGGGACTCCAGGGACACCGTCACACCCCTGATGCGAGCCCCTGTTCGGAGGGGGCCTGGCTCCGCGAGCCGGGCTCTGACCACCCCAAAAGCAGGGGCCGTTCGGTCCGGCGCCCGGGACCGGAACCGCTGCTAGCCTCCAAAAAGGGCGCCGCATTCTCACGGGGGCAAGGGGGAGCGGCTATGGCCAAGGGTTCATACGAGGCGTACCGGAAGGCGCTCAGTGACGTCTACCGCGGCTGGTGGTTGGCATGGCCGTTGACGGAGCGCGTGGAGGTCGGCGAGGTGCGCAAGCTGCACCGCACCGGCTCGGTCGCCGCGGGCAGCCTCGCGGACCGGGGCATCGAGGCGAAGCCGCGCCCCGCGGGCGCTCCGGGTGACATCACGTACGACGCAGGGGGCACCGTCGCCGTACATTTCAAGGCCGCGGGGGTCGCGGCGGACGGATTCTCGACGGTGGCGGCGGCCGAGGCCGGCGCGCTGGTGGAGTTCCGGGACGAGCACAGCGCCCTGATCGTCTACACCGGTCTCGAACAGTCGGGCCTCGCGGACCTCGCGGAGCTGGCCGATTCCCTGGTCAGGCGATTGTGGCGGGGTGACTGGGACCCGGATCTGCTGGTCGTCTCCGATGTCATCGCCGCCCGCGCCGGCACCGTGCTCGTCGCCGACCGGGCGGGCGCCAGCGCCGAGCTGCGGCTCGAAGGGGCGGTCGGGCCTGGGCCGTTGCAGCTGGTCGACCTCGCGGGGCGGGGCGCCTTCAGCGCGTCGAGCCGGCTGGGCCTGAACTGGACCGGAACGCATCTCACCCCCTGCTACCGGGTGGTCCGGGTCCGCAGGACCTGGCTGAACCGCGTCAGGGAGGAGTACGGCACACCGCAGCCGGGCCGTGGCCTCGCCGCGGGACCCGTACCTCCGCTGCTGCTGGACGAGGCCCGGGACGCGGCGGGGGCCGTCATCGAACACGTAGAGCAGGCGCGGGACTTGGAGCATCTGGAGTCGGGGGAACGGCTCTAGGCGCGAGCCACCAAGAACACGCGCGCCACCAGGAACACGCACGCCACCAAGAACAAAAGCACACGGCAGGACTCTCGGGGGGCCGGCACCATGACAGACGTAGTTCTTCGCATCGCCGAGGATCGGGTCCAACTGCACACGAGCAGCGGCGAGTTCGAATGGCCACTGGGCGATGAACTGGTTGAAGTCGCGCGCGATCCGGCGGGCTCCAAGGCCATGGAGTTCACCGCCGCGCTCGAAGTCGGGACGACCCGTGACCAGCGGGCGCAGATCGGTCTGCGGCTGCACCTCGCGGTGTTCGACGCGGCTCCGCCCGGCCTGTGGGCGGGGTTGCAGAACGGGGTGTCCGAGCGGGATCCACTGCGCGTCAGGGTCGACATCGACTGCCGGGCGCTGGCCCAGCTGCCCTGGGAGCTGATGCGCGACAGGCGGCAGGCGCTGTGGCGCGACAGGTCCGTGCTGCTGCGCCGGGGACGCGTCGTCACCACCGCGGACAGCCCGCAGGGGAACACCAAGGGACCGCTGCGGGTCCTGCTCGTGGTGTGCAATCCGCGCGACCGCCGGCTCCTCGCGGACCAGGAGCTGGCGATGATCGGCGCGGCCCTCACGCAGTTGCCCGGCCGACTGCACACCGAGGTGATCGACGGCCCCAGCCTGCGCGAGCTCATCGCCGAGGTCGACCATGTGCGCCCGCACGTACTGCACTTCATCGGGCACGGCATGCGTGCGGTCGCCGGCGACATGGGCGGACTCCACTTCAACGCCGCACAGCCCGCGGGCGACACCCCGGACGTGGAGCCGGACGGGCCGGAGGAGACCTGGACGCTCGGTCCTGAGCAGATGGATCACCTCTACGGTTCCTGGACGCCGCGGCTCGTGGTCCTCAACGCCTGCCGGCGGGCACACGCGCCCGCCGCCGAGTTCGCGGACCTGATCGACACATGTCTGGAGCGGGGTTCCTCGGCGGTGGTGGCCATGCAGGCCGACATCGACTCGCCGGCCGCCGCCGAGTTCTCCCATGCGCTGTACGAGGGCCTCGCGTCCGCCCGGTCGATCGACGCGGTCATCACCTCGGTCCGCAACCATCTGCACATCGACGAGCCGGACGGCCCCTCGTGGGCGCTCCCGGTCCTCCAGTGCGGCGTGAAGGACCCGTCCGACGTCGTGCGGGTCGAGTTCGGGCATGTGGAGCCCGAACTGACGCGGCTGAACCGGAGTTGGCCGTTCGCCGAGCTCGCGATGTTCCTGGGGCGGGCCACCGAGCGCCGTACCGGTTGGTGGGAGCGGCCCGACGACGCCGACACGGAGCCGCCGGACCGGCTGCTCGCCATCACCTCCGCGCAGCACAAGTCCGGCAAGACGTGGCTGGCCAAGTGGTGCCTGCTCACCTGCATGCTGCGCGGCGAGGACATCACGTACATCGATCTCGCCGACTACACGGGCCGGGCCGACGGCGGCGAACCGGTGACACTGGACTGGCTGGCCGTGCTGCGGGCGCTGCGCGAGGCCTGCATGGACAAGCGGCAGCCCGATTCCATGAACTCCACGGACTTCGCCCGGTTCAACCAGGTGCTCAACCTCGCCGCGCAGGGCGGCCGGCAGTGGGCCGAGCGAATGCCGTCCTCCGAGCTGGACCTCGGCCACTCCTTCTCGGTGGATGCCGACCGGCATGCCGAGCGGCGCAGGGCCGAGATCTTCGATGCCTTCCTGACCACCCTGCGCAACCGGGCCCTGGCCCGACGCCGTCCCCATCTGCTGGCCATCGACAGTGCCCAGCGGATCAGCGAGTCCGACTTCCGCAGCGCGCTCCTGCCGCTGCTGCTCGGCCCCGTGCAGGAGATCGGCGGCGATTTCCCGCTGCGCATTCTGGCCGTGGCACCACAGAGCTGGGCGGGATTCAGGCATCTGCAGGAGTTCATGCCGGGCGCGCCCGTGGTCCTGACCGACTTCCAGCTGCACGACTACAAACGCCTGGCACGGGAGTTCTGGGAGCGCAAGCTGCGCGAGAACAGTCTCCTGCGACGGCTGAGCTTCGAGGACTTCGAGGCGCTCCTCGACCGTATGAAGGGCAATCAGCAGTCGTTCCATGTCGGGGTGTACCAGCGGGTCCTGGACACGTGGCTCGACATGGGTGGCATGGGCGGCGGCATGAGGGAGGCGGGCTGATGTCCGAACCCGAGGACCGTCTCGCGGCCGCGTTCAGCGAACTCGCCGACCGGCTCGGCCAGGGCGAGGCCCTGGACGACATCCGGCGCGCCCTGCTGCCCCCGGAGTGGACGGACACGCTCAAGGTCGCGGCCGTCGCGCGGCTCTTCGACGAGGAGACGTACGCGGTCGTCCGGGATTTCGTGGGTGGCACCCCGCCCGGTCTCACCACGCTGCTGGAGCGCGGCGCCGTGGAGGAGGTCCCCGGCCACCGGATGAGCTACCAGGTCCCGGACGCGGACCGTCCCGCCTATCTGATCCCCTGGCTGGAGGAGACCAAAAGCCCTCCGTACCCCAAGCAACTCATCGAAATCGAATGGCTGTTGAGCGAGCACTGGCGTGCGCGAGGCAGGAAGACCGAGCAGCTGCGGCATCTGATGCTCGCCGATCCGGAAGCCGCCGCCGCACTCTTCGACGAGCTGTTCCTCGCAAGTGACACCAAGCGGGATTTCACCCGCTGCCAGGACCTCGTCGACGTACTGGCGGATCCGGACCGGGCGGGGATCGCCCCGCGCCCGCTCCTCAAGCTGGCCGATGACCGCGCAGGCTATCTGCGGGCGCGCACGTACTGGGCCGCCGACTACGCACGCTGCGCCCAGTTCCTCGAACCGGACGGCCTGTGGGAGCGGGCCAGGCGGCTGTTGTCAGCGCAGGGCCCGCGTGTCTGGCAGATGCACGGCACGGGCGGCACCGGCAAGACCATGCAGCTGCGCTGGCTGGTATCCCGGAAGGCGGTCACCGCCGAAGTGGACATCAACTGCGCCCGGATCGACTTCGACGTCGTCGATCCGCTGAACGCGGCGCACTGGCCCTGGCTGCTGCTCCTGGAAGCGGCCGAGCAGCTCGAACAGCGGCTGCCGCAGCGGGTGTTCACCGGACTCGACAAGTACGCCGCCTACCGCTCGCTGCTGCGCCGCCCCACCTCGCGCTCCGCCGCCGAGGCGGCCCGCGGCATCCGTTCGCAGGACGAGAGCCGTATCGGGCGCGAGGTCCTCGACGCCTTCACCTCCCGGTTCAACCAGAGCTTCGGAACGGAGCGGCCCGCGCTCCTCGTGGTGGACACACTGGAAGAGGTCGTGCTCCGCAGCGCCTCCCACACGGACGGCCTGCTGCGTCTCCTGGGCGAGACCGTGCGGGCCTGCCCGGGGCTGCGGCTGATCCTCTCCGGCCGCCCCGATCTGAGCATCCGGCACGGCCAGGCACTCGCCTCGCTGGGCGACTACGAGAACGTACAGGTGCGGCAGTTCACCCCCGACGAGGCGGACCGCTATCTGCGCGAGGTACGCGATGTCCAGCACTCGGAACTGCGGGAGATCATCGTGCGCCGCAGCTCCGGCATGCCGTTCCATCTCGCGCTCTTCGCGGATGTCACCGACCAGAATCCCGAGGTCACCGCGGAGGAGCTGGGCAGCCTGCGCGATCCGCTCGTCCGCTACCTCGTCAAGCGGGTGCTGCGGCGGATCGAGGACCCGGTCGTGCTGTGGCTGGTGCGGTACGGAGTGATCCCGCGACGGTTGCGCCGCGAGCACGTGCACGACATCCTGCGGCCCCATCTGGAGAAGCGGATGACCTCCGGGACCGCGCAGGCGGCGGACGATCCGCTGACCGACGCGCATCAACTGCACGACGAGGGAACGGTCTTCCCGCCCGTCCCGCCGCCGGACCGGGAGCGCCTCGACGACGCCTGGGAGAAGCTGCTGCAGTACGCGGGCGGCTCCTCCTGGATCAGCGAGGTCCCGGGCGACGAGGAGTCCGTGGTCTTCCACAGCGTGGTGCTCGGCCCGATGCGCGACCTCATCTCCGACAAGAACGTCTTCACCGAGCTGCACCGGGACTTCGCCCAGCGCTTCGAGCAGCGGGCCGCCGACGCCGGAGAGACCGATCCGGAGAACTGGGCCTGGTATCTGCGCGAGTCCCTCTACCACCGCTTCCAGATGCGCGATCCGCGGGCGCCCCGGCGCTGGCGCAGTGCGATGGAACGCGCCTGGGCGGGCGGGAACACCGACCAACTGCGCGGTCTCGCCGAGGAGATACTCGGGGACGAGTACGTGGACCGCGACGTGCCGCGCCAGGTGCGCGGCGGCACGATCATCTCCTTCTCCCTGATGGCGGAGGCCCATCTGAACATCGCCTACGCCCAGTTCCGCGAGGCCATGGCGGAGGGCACGCCCTCGGAGGCGCACGACCACGTGTGGGCCGAGATCGAGCTGCACCTGAAGCGCGCCGACGAGCTGTTCGCGCAGGGCGGCATCAGCGCGGAGGACCGGCCGCACGCGGTGCGCGAGGACGTCGTACGGGCCGCGATGCTGGGCCTCGGCGGGAACGCGGGAGACGCGGTGCACCTGCTCGACCAGTACGTGCTGACCCGCGCGGAGCTTCCCTCGCTGGAACGGCTGTGGGCGCTGAGCATCCGCGCCGCGCAACTGCGCCTGCTGCGCTCCGAGGACACGGCGGCGGCGTACCACCAAGTCGTCGTCTTCGCGCGGGAGATAGGCCAGCGGGGCGTCGCGGCGACCGCCGCTTCGGAGGAGGCGGCGCAGCGCCGGCTGATGGGTGACGTGGGCCGGGCCATCGAGCTGTACGCGCAGGCCGCCGAACTCCTCGAGGAGGCCGGGCAGCCCACGTTCCAGGCCATCGCCCAGCGGGCCGGGCTGCTGCTGCGCTGCCGCCGCGCGGAGCTGGCCCTCGGCGTGCTCGAAGCGGCGCGTGTCACCACGCCGGCCGAGCAGGCGGACAAGGCGCGCCTACAGGCCAAGGCGCAACTGCTGCTCGGCCGGGAGGAACCGGCGCTCCACGCGATCCACCGCGCCGACATCGCGGCGGGACAGCTGCAGGGCGCCGAGCGCTACCGGCATCTCGCGCAGAACGCCCAACTGCGCGGCGTGGCCCTCGGCGAGCTCCAGGAACTCTCGGACGCCAACGACTGGTTCACGAGCGCGGCGGGGCTGTGGTCCGAACTCGGCTATCTGACGGGCGAACCCGAGTGCCACTACCTGTTCGCCCGCTTCCTTTTGCGCGACTGCATGGACTTCACGTCCGCCCACCGTCTCCTTGAACCCAAGGAATCCCCGGGCCAGGAGCCGGAGTTCGCGCTCCGACTGCATCTCCTCGCCCGCGAGTGGGCGAGGCGCACCCACGGAGTGACGTCCGTCGAGGGCATGCCCGTGCCGTACGGGGAGCTGCCCGCGCTCGTCCGTCCCCTGCAAGTGCTGTGCCGGATCGCGGATCTGACGGAGGACCAGGAACCTGGGGAACATTTACGGCAACTGGCGACAGCGCTGAGCGAGGTGCGGCCCGCCCAGGCCCGGCTCGCCACGTTGCGCGACCTCGTCGACAACGCGGCCCTCGAAAACCGGGTGCCCTGGCCGCTGTTGCGCCCCTTCTACGAGATGACGGACGACGGCGACAATCCCGACCAGGCACTGGCCAGGCTCCTCATCGCGCAGGTCGGCGGCGACGATCCCGCGCGGCTGAAGCGGGCTGTGGTGAGTCTCGTCGAGGGGGCGGGCGGGAACCGGCTCATCGTCTGGCGCTGCGCGCGCATCGCCGCGCGGCTCGGACACCGAAAGCTGGCCGTGCGACTGCTGCGCCGGGTGCCGTGGGAGCAGCCACGCCCCGTGCCGAGCGACGCGCCGCGCATCCCGCACGCCCGGCTCGCACTCGCCGCGCTGGTGCTGCTCGCCGGGATCGAACCGGACCGCACCGCGGCGGTGCAGACCTTCAACCGGGCCGTCGCGCTGGCCTCGCACACCGGCATCATCCAGCACAGTCTGCCGATGACGCTGACGGAGTGCGCGCGGCGCGTACAGGTGGACGGCGTGCCGGAGCGGATCGAGGACCTCCTGCTCAGCCTGAGCTGGCCCGTGATGCGCGATACGGACCGCCAGGACGACCTGCGCCTCTTCCAGGACTGGCCGGGCGAGCGGACGCTGGCGCTGCGCCGCCGCCCGGACATCGACCCGGTGGACGACGAGGCCTCTCCGCACCCGGCGAAGCTGGCGGCCTGGCACGCCGACGAGTGGCTGCTGCGCGCCGCCCTGAGCAGGCCCACGCTGCGCCGGCTGCGGTTCGCCCGGCTCGAGTCGGACGACCCGACGGCGCACGCCCTGCCCTGGGAGATGACGCTGCAGCACGCGCTGGACGCGGCGGACGACGACGAGCAGCCGGTGATGTACCGCACGCTGCCCTCTGCGGCCCGGCACATCGACGTGCGCTGGCTGCAGTTGCGCATGAACCGGCAACTCGGCGTGCGCCTCGACGTGGACGGGCTCGTGGGACCGGAGACCCGCAAGGCACTGCACCGCATCCAGCCAGGGGGCCCGACGGCGGGTTGGCCGCTCGTCAGCCCGCAGACCAGGCGGGCACTGCAACGGGACGAGACACGCGAGCCGGGCCCCCGCAAGGTCCTGGTGTTCAGCACGAAGCAGGAGGAACGGGTGGTGCCGCTGTCGTACTGGCAGCGCCGCCTCCATCTCCAGCAGCGCCGCTTCCCGGTCAAGCTGGTCGTGGTGGACTCGGTACCCGATCTCGCCGACCGTCTGACGTCTCCTCCGGACGGCACGGACGTCCTGCACATCGCCGCTCCGCTGCGGCAGCGAGACGGCATGCCGTATCTCGAGTTCTCGCCTCCCGGCCATGCCCGTCGGCTGGAGAGCAAGGCGCTCGGCTCGGACGTCTTCCCGAGTCAACTGTCGCGCTGGCTGGCCGGGTTCGAGCCGGGCCGCACGCCGCTGGTCGTGCTCGATCCGCCGTGCCCCGGTTCCGAGGTGGACCTCCACGTCCAACTGGCGTTGCGCAACCTGTTCGCGGCGCAGCTGTTCCGGCTCGGTGACTGCCCGGCGGTCGTGTGCACGGGCCTGTTCCCCGACGGGGGTCTGGAGCATGTGATCGCCTTCTACCAGGCGCTGTCCGAGGAGTCGTCGGTGGCGCACGCTGTACGCGGCATGCGCACGGCGATCGGCGCCGGGGAGGAGGACCGGGGCACCACGTTCGAGACCAACGCGGACGCACTCCGGGCGACGGCGTTGTTCGCGGCGTCCTCCGCGCTGCTGCGCTGTCCGATGGGCCAGTCGTGACACCGCCGGCGGAACTGGATTCGCTGCTCGATGGGTTGGGCTATGAACTGACCGCATGGCGCAGGCTCGCGTTCGACGAGAAGGCCCCGCTGAAGAAGACCCCCCTGGAGAAGCACCGCAGCCAACTCCGTTCCGTGGAAGCGATGTTGAAAGAGGGCATCGCGGCGGCGCGCGCCGAGTTGGCCACCGGTTCCGACGCGGCGGGCCTGCCCGTGCTGATCCTGGACCTGCATCACGTCTGGGACTACTTCCGCTCGAAGTTCGCCCTGCGCAGGCTGGACGAGTACCGCGGCTACCTTGACGCCGCGGACGAACTCGCCTGGGCTTGCTACGAGGGCCCACTGAACGCGGCACTCGTGACCGGGGACGCGCGACCCAAGGAACCACCACTCGTGTCGTTCAGCCGGGATCCGGCGCCGCGCGCGCACCGGCGCGGGGGCCAGTACCGCGACCTGTTGCCGCGTGGCGGGATGCACACGCGCGCGGGCGTCCAGCTGGTGCGCAGCCTGCCGTTTCCGGTGATCGACGTGCCCTGGTACTACGGCTCGCATGTGCCCGCCGTGCTCACCGTCGCGCATGAGGTCGGCCATCACATCGAGGACGACTTCGGCCTGACGGAGACGCTCGCCACGCGCCTCGCGGGGACTTCGCTGCCCGAGGCGTGGATCGGTGAGGTGTTCGCGGACGTATGCGCGAGCCTGGCGTGCGGGGTGGCGTACCCCGCGGTCCTCGCGGACGTCGTCGGCACGCTGATGGAACCCGAACCGGCAGGTGAGGGACCGGAGTTGTCGTCACATCCTCCCCTCGACACCCGCCTCCGGATCTGCTGCGCCGTCCTGGACCTGGCCGGTCACGCGCGCCCGAAGACATGGCCCGCGCCGATCGCCGAGGCCTTGGCGGACGGCCCCGATGCCTCCTCTACGAAGGTGGCGGCGACCCTCCTCGACGACGGCTACCCGCAATTCGCCTGCCGCCGCCTCCCGGACCTGCTGCCCTCGGCGCCGGTCACCCAGATGCATGCCGACCGTCTCCTGGCGGGAATGCCGTCCGGGCTGTCCCTCGTGCCCGGTGTGTTCGCGGCGGCGGCGCTGGCGTTCCTGACCTGCCCGGCCGAGTACAAGGCCCGCCGCGTCGGCACCCGAGCGGTTTCCGAAGCACTTGCACTACGGCCCGAGGGACCACGCGCCAAGAAGCCCACGGCCGCAGCGGCGACCGGAGACCAGCTGCTGCGGGCATTGCGCGCGGCCGATACGGAACAGCCGCCAGGCACGGACCAATAGGGGCGCACGGAACTCAAGCCACCGCCGCCGCACGCCGATCCCTGACGATGGACCGGCTCATGGCCACCACGCCCACGACGGGCCCCACCACGAGCACCAGCAGCGCGACCCGCCACGACGTGTGCTCGACCAGCACGGGGACGCCCCACAGTGTGACCGCGGTGGTCGAGTAGCCGAGCGCGAGCTGCAAGGACAGGGCCCCGCCCACGTAGTCGGGGTCGGCCCGTTCGGTGACCAGCGCCGAGAACTGGGCGGAGTCGGCCACCACCCAGAACCCCCAGAAGACACACACCGCGATGACGAGGCCCGACGGCATCGCGTCGACACCAACAGCGAGCAGCAGCGCGGCCCCACCGGAACAGACCAGGCAGATCCGCGCGGCGGGGGCACGCCCCCACCGGTCGCCGAGCACTCCGCCCACAAGGCACCCGAACGCACCAACTCCAATACATACAAAGGCGATGGTGGAGGCAAGCGCGTCCGTCCTCCCCGACTCCTCGACCACCGGCACACTCGCCAGCAGCGACGCCACCGTGCCCCACATCGCGTACAGCTCCCACATGTGCCCCACGTACCCGAGGTCGGCGAGCACGACATCGCGGTTGCGCAGCGACCGCAGGGCGCCCCCGACGGTGACCCGGCGCCGCGGGAACGGGTAAGGGCCGGGCGACCGCAGGGAGAGGGCGAGCACGCCCCCGCACGCGCCCATCAGCGATGTCACCGCGATGACCAGATGCCAGTCCACGCCTCCCGCGGCGTTCACGGCGTGGGGCAGCGCCGAGCCGACGGTGAGCGCCCCGATCATGACGCCCAGCGCCTTGCCCCGCCCGGCGCGGAACCACGTCGCGGTCTCCTTGAGCGCGGGCGGATACACCGTCGCCAGAAAGAACCCGGTGAGCAGCCGCAGCACGACGGCCGACCACAGCCCGTCGGCGAGCAACACCCCGAGATTGGCCACCGCGGCACCCAGCGCACCACCACACATCAGAAAGCGATTCGCCACCCGGTCGGCCAGCCCGGACATCGCCGACGACACCGCCCCCACGACGAACCCGAGTTGTACGGCGACGGTCAACAACGCCCCGGACCCCGGACTCAGCCCCCACTCCTCCCTCAACTGCGGCAACACGAAGGACGCGGAGAACCACACACTCATCGACAACAACGTGCTCACCGCGACGACGGCCAGCGCGACACCGGGCCCCATCCGGGACCTCTCCGCGCGACCATGCCCAAAGCGACTCACGCCTTCACCAACTCCCTTGCCGACATGCGGTTGGTGACATGGTGCTGGTGGACGGTGCAGTTCGACAGGGGCGGGCCCAATTGCAGTTCCATGGCGAGCTACAGGAGTCCTGCCTCGCGTCGCTCTTCCTCGCGGATCGCTCCGGCCGCGTATTCCATCGGCGGTGCGATGGCTTGCGCATCCGCGCCTTCGCCGACCCACAGGGCGATGAACAGCGCGGCGGTGGCTTCCAACAACCCGGCACGATCGAGCCCGCCACCCACCACAGGGGCACAACCCACGTCCCGAACCAACTCACGTACACGCCCGAGTGCCGTCTCGTCGTCCCCGCAGATCGGCACCGCCAGCGGCCGCCCGTCGAAAACAGGCGGTCGCATGCGCCACACGCCCTCATGACAGAGGTTGAAGGCCTTGATCACGTGTGCTCCCGGAGCCGCCATGGCCAGTTGCTGCGCAGCTGACAGCCTTCCGTCCGTCAACAGCCTGAACCCAGGTCCCACCGGGTTGGAGCAGTCGAGCAGCACCTTGCCCTCCAATGCCACCCGCAGATCCCGCACCACCTCTGTTCCGACCCCGAAGGGCAGGGCGACCAGCACCACGTCCTGGTCGGCCTCGGCCGCCTCACGCAGACCCGCAGCCTTCGCGCCGCCTCCGATGCGTGTCGCGAGCCGCTCCGCCTTGCCCACGTCCCGTCCCGCGATGGTCACCGCGTGACCGGCCCGCACCCAATGGGTGGCGAGCGCCTCGGCCATGCCTGCCGTTCCCAGTACGCCGATTCTCATCATCGGCTCCCTTCTCGCGCCTACTTGGACCGTGCACATCGACGCTAGAAGGTGGCTCGGGCACCATTTGGTACATGACGACCGACGCCTTCCTCGCCGACTGCCGCGCCCGTCTGGCCTTCGACCTCTTCTCCAACACCTGGAACGCCGTGGCCCTTTGGGCGCTCCGCGACGGCGCCGCACGCCCGGTCGAACTGCGGGAGCGGATCGGGGGCATCAGCCCCAAGGTGCTCAACGAGACCCTGCGACGGCTTCAGTTCAATGGGCTGGTCGACCGCCGGACATGCCCGAACGGATCGGGGGTGAAGTATCAGCTCACTCCCCTGGGCCGGACCTTGTTGGGGCCCATCGATGCCGTGGGCGCGTGGGCCTTCGAGTACGGCGACGAGGTCATGGCTGCACAGGAGCGCGAGGAAGAAGGCGAGAAGACCTAGATACGGAAGCGAAGTCCCTCGACCATGCGGTTCGGTGCGGCGGGCCGCTCACTCGCCCCGGCGTCGCGCTGGGATCGGTGCGATGCGGCTGTGGACGCGGAAGCGGCCGAGGGTGCTGCTCGTCGACGGCTCCAGGTGGACGGCGACGGGTCCTGCGAAGGTGTATCCCGATTCCGCGGCGTGGCGGCGCACCTGGACGGCAAGGTGGCGGCCCACATCGCCGCTGTGGGCGGCGAGTTGGAGGTGGACCGGTGGGGGAAGTTCGACGACGAAGGCGTTGGGGACAAGGACGCGCTGCCGTCCCAGGATCAGCGCCCGGTCGTCGCAGTGCCGGCGGAGTATCGACACCACCTCGCCCCGCTTGCGCCGGGGCGGGAGCAGCCGGGCCCACATCGTGTTCGTCCAGCGCTCCATCGTCCGTTCCACGTCTTCGACCAGTCTCATCTGGTTCGGCTGCCCCTTGCCGGGAGCAGGACACTCGTCCGATGGGGTGGCCGATCACCGTCACCCGCACACAAGTACGGGTCCGCCCGGCCGGTATGGGCGCGTGGACAGATCGGATGCGTGAGAGCGGTGTGCGGGTGGTAGACGGTCCCCCACCGCTTCGTCACGGCGAGCAAGGCCCGCCGGATCGGAGGTAGCTCACCGGAGGGGCCGAGGCCCGTCCGGAAGGGATGTGATGTGCATGTTGGAAGAAGGCCCGTCGGTCGTCCATGAAGTGTCGCTCGCGGCGGCCGTGGGGCGGCGCGCCCTGCCGATACGGCTGTGCACGGCGTTCGCCCGGTCACTGGGCGCGCAGCACGCGACGATGTCCCTGTTCCCCTGCCTCGAACGGTGGCAGTTGCTGTACGCGAGCGACGAGAGTGCCCTGCGGGCCGAGGCCACCCAGTTCGCGCACGCCGACGGGCCTTCGGTCAGCGCCGCGTTGGGGGCGCGGACCGTCTTCGTACCCGAGGTGCACGGCGACGACAGTCGGTCGCACGCGCCGGACTGGTCCGACGATCTGCCCGGGGTGCGACACGTCCTGGCGCTGGCGCTGCACCGTGAGTTCCGGCCGGTCGGAGTGATCTGCCTCTACTTCACCCGGCCCACCCAGCTGCCCGAGGCGCACATCACCGAGGCCGAACGGGCCGCGGAGGTCGCGCGCGAGGAACTGCTGCGCTGGCGACCCGCGCACGCCGACCCCGCGGGCCCCCACCCGGTCTGGACCACGGACACCCGCGCGGCCCGCTGGGAGCGGATCCACCGGGCCGCCGGTTTCGTGGCCGCGCGCGAGGACTGCCCCGTCGATGACGCGCTTGCGTGGCTGCAGACGGCCAGCACACGCCGGAGGCAGTCCCTGCTCGACACCTGCGACCTGGTCCTGCAACCCGCCGGGGCGCGTCCGTGAACTCGACCGGAAGGCACTCCCCCGATTGAGAGCGCGGCGTCCACGGCCACTCCCGACCACCTCCCGTTACCCATCTGCAACTTGACGCTGCGTCACACATGTGACGCAGGTCTACGGAAACACTGCGCTGATTGATGTACTGCTGCGCGTACGCGGGAAGGTCTTGGGAAACCGAAGAAAGCAGCGTCGTATCCGTACGACTCGCAGGAGGCACGATGTCCACGCAGGCCGGTCGCCTGTCCGTCACCGAGCTGGCGCGGTGCGAGCACTGTGCCGTGCTGCGCGTGAGCGGGGAACTCGACCAGAACTGCGAGCAGTTCTTCCTCAGGGCGATCGGAACCCGTGTCCTCTCCGGGCACCGGCACCTCGTGCTGGACGTCACGGCGCTCACGTTCTGCGACTCGCGCGGACTCAACTGCCTGCTCGCCGCCCGCTGGTTGCTGCAGCGCCGCGAGGGCCTGCTTCTGCTGGCCGGCCCCGGACGCCGGCTGTCCGATCTGCTCGTCCAGACCGCCAGCAACGAACTGCTGCCGTCCCACTCCACCGTGAGCGGGGCCCTGGAGGCGCTGCCCCGGCACCACCGCCCCGTCTGGCCTCCGCCCGCCCATCACGGCGAGGACCCCGCATCACCACGGGCGGTCTGCGCGGCGGACGGTGACGGGGGTCAATAGCCGTTCACCGGCGGACAGTTGACCGCATGGCCCGCCGGGTGACCTCGACGGGCAGGCGTCAGGCCGCAGCGGGCACGTCGCAGGGGCAGGGGACGTACGCCAGGCCCAGCTCTCCGTCCACGGCGCGGCTGGTGCGGGTGGAGGCGTCGGCGACCTTCTCCCAGGAGCCGTACTTGGCGTGGAGCTGGTCGGCGGTGGGGCCGAGAGGGTTCCCGTACTTCACCATGTTGCGCGCCTCGAGGACCCGGACCTCCTCCGGTGTCATCCCGGCGCGGGTGACCTCCTTGGCTTCGTTGCGCATGTCGACCAGGCGGCGGGCGATCTCCTCGGAGCTGCGCCCCTCGGCACGCATCGTGCACCGTACGTGGTCCATGTCGCCGATGAGTTCGAGGTACCGCATCCGGATGTCGCGCTGTTCCACCCGCTCGTCGGGCGTGGAGCGGCGGATCTCGCACACCACGGGCTCCGGGCTCGTACACGCACCGACGGCGGGCGGCTCCTGGGACAGCGGGGCCACGACGGCCGGGCCGCCGCAGGAGGAGTCGACACAGTGGGCGACCGACGCGGCCGACGCGACCGGCACGGCCGACGCGGCTGACGCGGCCGACGCGGCTGACGCGGCCGATGCCGCCGACGCGGTGGGTACGGCGACGAGGCCGGCAGACAGGGCGGTCGTCAGCGCGGTGGCGGCGACCAGAGCGGCACGCTGCACGAGCCGGGTAGAGGTGAGGCGCAGAATCATGCCGCCAGTCTTCGGTGCGGGTGCCACCCAAAGCGGGCGGCGCGCCTGAGGGTCACACCGGCGGGCGAGCGAAGGCGCTCCCCAAGCCCCCAATTCCCAATGGGCCGATTCAGCGCGGCTGCTGAAGCCCACTCAGGAGCAGGCCGATCAGCCGGCGCGGATCGTAATCGGTGTCGCTCTCGTGGCCGATGCAGAGATTGCCGATGCCCCGCAGGAGCTCGTAGGGCCGCACGCCGGACCGGATCTCGTCGACCTCGACGGCGGCGTCCAGCAGCCGCTCGGCGACGGGCATCAGACGATCGATGAAGTACGAGTGCAGCGCGGCGAAACCGCTGTTGTCCGGCTCCAGCGTGTTGGCCAGGCCGTGCTTGGTGACCAGGAAGTCCACGAACAGGTCGACCCACGCGCACAGCGCCTCGAACGGGGACCCGGCCTCGGCCAGCAGCCGCGGGCCCGCCTCCGCGCACTCCTCGACCTGATGCCGGAAGACGGCGACCACGAGTTCCGCGCGGGTCGGGAAGTGCCGGTAGATCGTGCCCATACCGACGCCCGCCTCGGCCGCGATCTGCCGCACCGGTGCGTCGACTCCGGAGGTCACGAACACCCGGGCGGCCGCGGCGAGCAGCTTCTCCTGATTGCGCGCCGCGTCGGCCCGCTTGCCGCGGCCGGCTCCTCCGACCTGGCCTTCCGTGGTTGCCACGCTTTCCTCCCGAGGGCTGATCGTCACAGGGAACCCTACTGCCCTTGCAAAAACGGAACAGCGCTCCGTAAGCTAAACGGAGCAACGTTCCGGAAAGTGGGCGGCGACCACATCACGGTCGACACACACCTCACCGCGAGAGGACATGCCTCATGACCACCAAGCAACGACCCATCGGCTTCGGATTCACGCCCGCGTCGACGGCGGACGACGTCCTCGCCGACGTCGACCTGACCGGCACGTACGCCGTCGTCACCGGCGGCCACGCCGGCATCGGACGGGAGGTCACCCGCGCGCTCGCCGCCAGGGGCGCCTCCGTCACCGTCGCCGCCCGCGACCCGCAACGTGCGGCGGACGCGCTGGCCTCGGCCGGCATCGAAAACGTGGACACCGGGCGCCTGGACCTGGCCGACCCGGCCTCCGTCACCGCCTTCGCCGACCGGTGGAACGCCACGGGCCGACCCCTGCACATCCTCGTCAACTGCGCGGGAGTGGCCGCCCCCGCGACCCGCGAGGTCGAAGGGCGCGGCTACGAGCTGCAGTTCGCCGTCAACCACCTCGGCCACTTCCAGCTCACCCTCGACCTGCTGCCCGCCCTGCGCGCCGCCCACGGGGCCCGCGTCGTCAACGTGAGCTCCGGTGCCCACCGCATGTCCGGCATCCGCTGGGACGACGTCAACTTCGAGGCGGGCGACTACAGTTCGGGCCTCGCGTACGCGCAGTCGAAGTGCGCCAACGTCCTGTTCGCCGTCGAACTCGACCACCGCCACGCCGCCGACGGCATCCGCGCCTACTCCGCCCACCCCGGCGTCGTCGTCGGCACCGCGCTGAACAGTGCGGCGGGCGAGGAGGCACTGCGCGCCGAGGGCCTGATCGACGAGGAGGGGCGACCTGTCATCGACCCCGCCCTCGGGAAGAAGACCGCGGCGCAGGGCGCGGCGACGATCGTGTTCGGCGCCGCGCACCCGGCGCTCGCGAACATGGGTGGTGTCTATCTCAAGGACAGCGACATCGCGCCGCTGGACGACGAGGAACGGCCGTTGACGGCCGACAGCGTCCCGTCCGACGCCATGTCCCACTCCCTCGACCCCGAATCCGCGCGGCGGCTGTGGGAGCTGAGCGAGCGGATGCTGAAGGCGTGAACCGGCCGGTCGCGGTCGGGGCGCGCCCGGCCGGGCCCGATCGGGTGAGCCGCCCGGAATAGCCGCCGAGCCCGCCGAGGTTGACCCCCACATGTGGAGCAGCGAGCAACTCGACCTGGACGCCTATCTCACCCGACTCGGGTACGAGGGCGACCGTGCGCCCACCCTCGAGACACTGGGGGCCCTGCAGCGCGCACATGTGCTGACCTTGCGGTGGGACACGTACGACTCGTTCCTGTACCGCGAAGTGCGGATCGATGTGCCGTCGGTCCAGGAGAAGCTGGTGCGCAGGGGCCGGGGCGGCTACTGCTACGAACACACCGTGCTGTTCGCCGCCGCGCTGGAGGCGCTCGGGTTCCGGTTCACCGCCGTCTCCGCGCGCGTGCAGCTCGGCGCGGACTCCCACACGCCCCGCCCGCTGACCCACGCGATGCTGATCGTCGACGTGGACGGCGGGCGGCGGCTGGTCGACATCGGCTTCGGCGCCAGTCCGTTGGAGCCCATCGAGCTGGTCGACGGCGCTCGCAGCGAGGGCGGTCCGTGGCCGTACCTGCTGCGCCGCCAGGTCATCACCCACGGCTCGGAGGGCTGGGCGGTGCACCAGCGGGGCGACGGTCCGGAAGGTCCCGAGGGCTGGACGGTGCGGCAGGTCTTCACCGAGACCCCGCAATACCCCGTCGACTACGCGGTCGGGAACCACTTCGTGTCCACGCACGAGCGCTCCCCCTTCGTCACCCGCCCGTACATCCAGCGCCTGCGCACGGACCGGTACGACACACTCGACGCGCTGGCCTGGACGACCCACCGACCCGGGCAGGAGCCTGTGACGGAGACCGTGCCACCGCGCGAGGTGCCCAAGCTGCTCGACGACGTCTTCGGCATCGGCATGGATCCCGAGGAGGCCGCTCTCCTGGTGACCCGGCTGACGGAGCTCGATGCCGCCCGGAACCCGGCCACGTAGTCCCGCCCCACACGAGAGTTCGGAGCCCGTTCCAGCCATGCTCTTCGACGTCACCCGTGGCGTCCTCGCCGACACCTTCGGCGAGGACCGCCTCGTGACGCTGCCCGCCACCGCCTTCCCGCCGTCCGTCGCGGACACCGAGGGCGTACGCCTCCTGCGGACCGTCGGCGTCCCCACCGGGACGCTCCTGCTGTACGAGCCCTCCGCGGAATCCGGCGGGCTGCCCCTCGTCCAGGACGTCGCCGACATCGAGGACTTCGAGGGCTTCGAGGACGCTCCGCCGATGGCGGGCACCTGGCCCGTCATCGGCTGGCTGCTCAACGCGCACCTCGCCCTCGATCCCGTTTCCGGCAAGGTGTACGCCATCGACACCGACGAGGAGACCGTGCAGGGGCTGCACGCCGATGTCTCGTCACTCATCCACGTGACGCTCCAATTCCAGCGCGTGCTGGAGGAGTTCACGTTCGGCGACGAGGACGAGGAGGCCGGGTTCGAGCGCCTGGACCGCGAGGTCGAGCGCATCCGCCAGGAGACAAGCGACGTCGACCCGCTCCCGTTCCTGCACGACGAGACCGTCTGGTCGGCGATCGGGGACGAGATCGCCATGGGCCAGCGCTTCGTGGACGGCTCACCGGGAGCGCGCTCGCTCTACGGGTGACCTCGGTGTCGCTCAGCGCGAGAGCGGAGCGTCCTCCGCGTCGGCGTCCTTGCCGCCCCGCACCCACACCGCGCGCTGCGGGAAGGGCAGTTCGATGCCGGCCGCGTCGAGGGCCTCCTTGGCCCGGCGGCGCAGCTCGCGCGTGACGGCCCACTGCTTCAGCGGCGCGGTCTTCACGACGAGCCGCACCACGATGCCGTCGGCCTCGATGGACTGCACACCCCACACCGACGGGTCCTCCAGCAGAACACCCCTGTAGTCGTGGTCCTCGCGCAGCGACATGCCGGTCTGCTCCAGCACGGCGAAGACCTTTTCCAGGTTGGAGTCGTACGCCACCGAGACGTCGAGCACCGCGCGCGCCCACTCCTGGCTGTCGTTTCGGACGCGCATGATCTCGCCGTTGCGGATGTGCCACAGGCCGCCGTTGAGGTCGCGGACCTGCGTGAGACGGAGACCGACGTGCTCGACCTCGCCGATGGCCTCGCCGAGGTCGACCGAGTCACCGACGCCGTACTGGTCCTCGATCATGATGAGCATTCCGGCCAGATAGTCGGCGACGAGGCTCTGCGCGCCGAAGCCGATCGCCAGACCCACCACGCCGGCGCTGGCGAGCAGCGGGCCGAGCGCGATGCCGATCTGGTCGAGGATCATGGCCAGGCCCATGACGGAGATGACGATGGTCACGATGCTGCTGAGCACCGAGCCGATCGTGCGCGCCCGCTGCTCGCGCCGCTCCTGCGCCCGGGAGGCATCGCGCTGCAGCACGGCGGGGCCACGGGTGGTGCGACGCGGCTCGGTGTCCTGCTCGCCCGACTGCAGGACCCTGTTCACGGTCCGGGTTATGGCGCGCTGGGCGAGCGCGCGCACCAGCATGGCACCGAGAACGATCAGGAGGATGCGGAGCGGAACGCCGACGAACGTGCCGAGGTTGTCCCGCAGCCACTCGGGGGCACCGGTCACCGGGTTCTCACTGCTGAGGGGATACGACGTGAACGCGTCAAGGGATGACACGGGGAAGCTCCGTTCCGTGGCGGGTCAAGTCCGTGGCAGGACAAGGGAGTACACGGGGAAGTACTCGGCGCCCGAACCTATTGACCCCTCTCCGCCGAGGTCAAAGCGGTGGAGAGGGATGTGTGGAGCCTTCACGTGTCCCGACGGGACCTTCGCATCCTCGTCACCGTGTCACGCCAAAAGCGACAGCAGAAGTGTCATCAGCAGACCGCAGACACTCACCAGTGTCTGGATGACGGTGTGGGACTTGGTGGCTTGACCGAGTGTCATCCCGAAGGACTCCTTGACCAGCCAGAACCCCGCGTGGTTCACGTAGTTGAGGCCCACGGAGCCCGCGCCGATGGCGACGACGAGCAGCGAAGTGGTAAGGCTCGACTCCGTGGCGGCCATCGGGGCGAGCACTCCGGTGGCGGCGACGATGCCCACCGTCGCGGAGCCCGTCGAGAACGACAGCAGCAGCGCCAACAGCCAGCCCAGGACGAGTACGTTGAGGTGTGCGCCCGACGCGGCCGACTCGACCGCCTTGCCGATGCCGGAGTCCTCGAGGACCTGGTTGAACGCGCCGCCGCCCGCGATGATCAGCAGGATGCCGGCCACGGACCGCAGGCTCTCGCCCAGGGAGTCGCGGATCGCCTCGCCGCCCACTCCGCTGGGCAGTGCCACCACGAACAGTGCGAAGAGCAGTCCGAAGAACATCGCGACGACCGGCGAACCGGTCAGGGCGAGGGTGTGCCGCAGCCCGGCGGGCAGCGCGGGCACGAGGTCGGCGACCGTGTTCAGGAGCATGAGGACGACGGGGACCAGGACCGCGGCGACCGCCCAGCCGGTGGGCACGTCGCGGCGCGGGCGGCCGGACTCCGTGGTGTCGGCCGAGGTACCGGAGTCGGCACCCGCGGCTCGGTCACCGGTGAACTGGGCGACGAGCGCCCGGTCCGGCCGGACGTCGAGGCGCGGCGCGATCCACCGGCCGTAGACGGGGCCCGCGAGGATGACCGTGGGTATCGCGCACACCAGGCCGACGCCGATGGTCAGACCGAGGTTGGCGTGCAGGCCGTTCACCCCGATCAGCGGTCCCGGGTGCGGCGGCACCATGCCGTGCAGGGTGCACAGGGCGGCGATCGCCGGGGCCGCGAGGGCCACGTAAGGGGAGCCCTTGACGCCGTGGTCGTCGCGCAGCCGCTGCGCCACGCTGAAGATCAGCGGCAGCAGCACGATCAGGCCGACCTCGAAGAACATCGGGATGCCGATGACGAACGCCGCACCGGCCATGTACCACGGCAGTGATCGGCGGCCGGCCCGGTGGACGATGAGGCGGGCGATGCGGTCGGTGGCTCCGGAGTCGGACAGCAGGCGGCCCAGCATCGCTCCGAAGGCGAGGGTCACACCGACGTCGCCGAGGATCGAGCCCGCGCCCGACTCCAGTGACTCGGCGATCTTCTCCGCGGGTTCACCGGCGGCGACGGCCGCGGCGAGCGAGACCAGCGTCAGGGCCAGGAAGGGGTGCAGGCGCAGCCGCGTGTTGATCAGTGCGATCAGCGCGACGATGGACAGGACGAGGATGGCCAGGAGTCCCCAGGTGTGCGTGGTCACCGGCAACCTCCGCGCGTGCTGTCGCGCAGGCCGTCCCTGGCCTTGGCGGTGGGTGGCGTCATGGGGGAACTCCTGGTCAAAGCGGCTCGGGCAGGAAGGATCAGCAATGGATCGGCGAACGCGCACGGGGTCGGCCGGGGGATGATCCGGGTGAACGTATCCCGCTGCGCTCCGCGCCGAACAGGTTGCGCGCGCAAGCCGCGAAACCCGCCTTGTGCGGGTTGTGCTCATTGAGTGCACGCCCGGGACGGGGCCCCTGGAGGATCCACGGGAGGCGGCGGATACCGTCGCGACGTGAGGTTCTCCAGGTCCAAGCGGTGGCGCGGTCGGCGCCTGCGGCTGCGTACCCAGGTACTGCTGCTGCAGAGCGCGGTCGTCGCGCTCGCCCTCACCGCCGCCTTCGGGGCCTTCGCATACGTCAACGATCGCCATGTCGAGCGCGAGTACCAGCTGCGGGCGCTGGGCGTGGCCCGCACCGTCGCCGCGAATCCGGTCGTCCGTGCGCAGGCGGCCCGCTACTCCGTGTCCGGCGACGGGCACCGCAGGGCCCGCGCGGAGAACGAGGTCGACGCCCTCGCCGAAGGACCGGTGCAGGCGCTGGCGCAGGCCGCCCGGGCGCGGACCGGCTCCCTGTTCGTGGTGGTCACGGACGACCGCGGCGTCCGCCTCGCCCACCCGCAGAGGAGCCAGCTCGGACGCATGGTGAGCACCGACCCGTCACGTGCGCTCGCCGGGCACGAGGTGCTCGACCACGACCACGCGCACCTCGGCGAGGAGATCGTGGCGAAGGTCCCCGTCTACGCCCCGCACAGCCGTCGTGTGGTGGGCGAGGCCAACGCGGGGGTCGCCGCGAGCCACGTGCACGACCAGATCGTCCGCGTACTGTTCGTCGGTCTGGCCTGCCTGGCGGTGGCACTGCTCGTCGGTGTGATGGCCTCCGCCGCGCTCGCCCGGCGGTGGCGGCGGCTGACGCTCGGCCTGGAGCCGGAGGAGCTCGTGGGTCTCGTGCAGGAACAGGAGGCGGTGCTTCACGGCATCGGCGACGGTGTGCTCGCGCTCGACGCGCAGGAGCGGGTGACGGTCGTCAACGACGAGGCGCGGCGGCTGCTCGCGGTGGACGGCCCGGTGGGTGCCCCGGTGTCCGATTGGGGCCTCAATCCACGGGTGTTGGCGGTGGCCCGCGCGGCCCGGCCGGACGGCGGGGGCGGTGAGCCGGTGGTGACCACGGCGGGCGAGCGGGTCCTCGTGGTGTCGGCGCGGCGGGTGCGCAGGGCCGACCGGGACCTGGGCACGCTCGTCACCGTCAAGGACCGCACGGACGTCGAGTCGCTGACACGGCAGCTGGACGCGGTGCAGGCGATGAGTACGGCGCTGCGCGCCCAGCGCCACGAGTTCAGCAACCGGCTGCACGTGGTGGCAGGCCTGGTCCACGGCGGCCATCTGACACAGGCGGCCCGCTACCTGGAGGAACTCCTCGGCACGGGCTCGACGTCGGTGTCCCTGCCCGGCCTGGACGCGGTGGACGACGCGTACCTGCGCACCTTCCTGCGCGCGAAGGCGGCCCAGGCACGGGAGAAGGGCGTGGCCCTGGTCATCGGCGAGGGCACCTGGGTGGACTCCCCCGTCACCGAACCGGTCGATGTCACCACCGTCCTCGGCAACCTGCTGGACAACGCCGTGCACGCCGCGGGCGAGGGCGGCCGCACACCACGGCACGTGGAAGTGGAACTCATGACGCACGGCACGACGCTCGTCATCACCGTGGCGGACAGCGGCGACGGTGTCCCGGCGGCCCGCACCGAGGACATCTTCGAAGAGGGTGTCTCGTCCAAGGAGGACACCTCGACGCCCGGCGGCCGCGGCGTCGGCCTTGCGCTGGTGCGGCAGATCGCACACAGCCGCGACGGAGAAGTCGACCTGGTGACACCGGGCGGTCCGGACAACGACGAGAATCCCGGCGGCGCCGTGTTCGTGGCACGGCTGCCGGGCGTACTGGAGGAGGCACGGTGAGCGAGAGGACCACGCTGTCGGTGCTGGTGGTGGACGACGACTTCCATGTGGCGGGCCTGCACGCCTCCCACGTGGCGCAGGCCCCCGGATTCACGGTGGTGGCCACCGCGCAGTCGGCCGAGCAGGCACGCGAGATCGTACGGGAGCGGCAGGTCGACCTGGCCCTGGTGGACGTGTACCTCCCGGACGGCTCCGGCGTGGACCTGGTCCGCGAACTACCCTGCGACAGCTTCATATTGAGCGCGGCAACGGAGGGAGGAACCGTGCGCGCGGCGCTGTCAGCCGGCGCACTCGCCTACCTGGCGAAGCCGTTCCCTCCGCAGCGCCTGATCGACCGCCTGCGCGGCTACGCCCGCTACCGCCGCACGTTGGACTCCCCGCACGTCGACCAGGACACGATCGACGAGGCGGTGGCCGCACTCTTCGCTCCCCCACCACGCCGCGACCGCCCCACCGGCGCGCACGCCGCCACCCGCCAACTGGTGCTCTCCACCGTCCGGGGAGCCCACGGCGCCCTGTCCGCCGCGGAGGTGGGCCAGGCCATCGGCATCTCCCGCGCCACGGCCCAACGCCACCTCGCGGGCCTGTGCACGGACGGCCTGCTGCGCATGCGACTGCGGTACGGGGCCACGGGGCGCCCCGAGCAGGAGTACCGACCGGCGGGTTGAGGACCTTCGGCGGCGATTACGTGTGCCGGGGCAGGACTCCGCCCCCAACGGCACCCACCACACCCAACAGGGCCAGGGTCTCGGCGTCCCGGGATCCCGGTGGCGCGCTGTAGAGGACGAGGCGCTGGTCGCGGTCGGTGAGCGCGAGGGCGTCGCAGTCGACGGTGACCTCTCCGACGACCGGGTGGCGGAAGGTCTTCGTCAGCGTCAGCTGGGACCGCACATCACGAAGCTCCCACAGCCGGGCGAACTCGCGGCTGCTGTCTCGCAGTTCGGCCACCAGGCCGGTGACCGCGGGGTCCCGTGGATAGCGGGCGAGGGCGCCCCGCAGCTCCATGACGACGTGGTGGCGGAACTCGGCGGCGTCGGAGATTCCGTAGAGCGGCGCCTCGGGGTGCACGGGGCCAAGAAACGCCCGGCGCGCCAAGTTGCGCTCCTCGGGGGACAGTTCGGCGTAGTCCTCCATGAGCGCGGCCGCCAGGTCGTTCCACGCGAGCACCTCGAACACGGCGGACGTCACGAACGCGGCCGTCTGCGGCAGCCGTTCAAGGAGCGCGAGGATGCTCGGGCGGACGTCGCGCCGGTGCAGTCCACTGCGGTTCGGCGCGGTCCCGGCGAGGACGTGGAGGTGGTCGGACTCTGCGTCGGTGAGCCGCAGGGCATCCGCGATCCCGGCGAGCACCTCGCCGGAAGGACGCGGCGCGCGGCCCTGCTCGAGCCGGACGTAGTACTCCGTGGAGATGTGCGCGAGGACCGCCACTTCCTCGCGGCGCAGCCCCGGTGTGCGGCGCCGTGCCCCGGAGGGCAGGCCGACGTCCCGCGGCTTGAGCCGCTCGCGTCGGCTACGGAGGAACGACCCCAGCTCCTGCTTGTCCATACCCCCAGTGTGCCCGCGGCGCGGCCCTGCAGCCTGGTACCGGTTGTGCCTGTATCGGGCCGGAGGCCCGCGCCGACACTCGCCTCATGACGAACTCCACGACGCAGCACATGACGCAGCACACGTCCCACCCGCCCATCGGCCTGCTCACCGGAAAGGTCGTGTTCATCACCGGCGCGAGCCGCGGTATCGGGGCCGCCGCGGCCCGGCTCTTCGCCCGCGAAGGCGCCGCCGTGGTGCTCGCCGCGCGCGGCACCGAAGCGCTCCGGCGCGTCGTCAACGAGATCCGCGCCGATGGCGGCACGGCGGACGCCGTCACGCTGGACCTGGCCGACCGGGACAGCATCCGCGCGGCCGTCGACCACGTCGACGAACTGCACGGTCGTCTCAACGGAGCGTTCAACAACGGCGCGGCGATCCAGCAACCCGGGCCGCTGCACACCACGAGCGACGAGGACATCGACGTGCAGTTCGCCGTCAACTTCCGCGCGCACTGGACCGCGATGACCGCCGAGGCCGCGCTGATGCGCCGCGGCGGGGGCGGGTCGATCGTCAATACGTCGAGCATCGGCAGCCGCCGCGCGAACCCCGCCCTGCCCGCGTACGGCGCCATGAAGCGCGCGCTGAACAGCATCACCGAGACCGCCGCGGTCAGTTGGGCCCAGGACGGGATCCGGGTGAACGGCCTCACGCCCGGCGGCACCGCCACGGAGATGATCGACGCGTGGGAGGCCGCGACCCCGGGCGTCGTCGACCATCTGAAGGCGGCGATCCCCCTCGGGCGGATGGCCGAACCCCACGAGGTCGCCGAGGCGGCGGCGTGGCTGCTCAGCGACAGGGCGTCGATGGTGACAGGTGCGGTGGTGCCGGTGGACGGTGGGGCGGGGGCCTGAATCGACCGGGCGGATGCGATGTGCCGCTCCCCCGGCATCCACGCGGTGGATGCGCGGCATCCGAAGTCGCGATGACCCGGAGGATTCCCAACCGGCCCTGCCACCAGCACAGTTGCGCATACGTCACCGGCCGACGCGCCCGTGACGCGCTCCAGGCACCGGCATGTCACCCCTCCGAGAGGACCCCGTCATGGCCCCTTCCAGGACCACGGCGCTGCGGCGCGCCCTTGGCATCGCCCCGCTGCACGGGCTGCGTTCCGTCGGCCCGTGCGTGACACGGGTCGCCTGCGGGGCCGTCATGGCCGTGCACGGCGTGGACAAGCTGGTGCACGGTCCCGACGGCTTCGGTGCCTTCCTCGCGAGCCTGGACGTCCCCGCGCCCTCGGCCGTCGGCTGGGCCGTGGCCCTCGGTGAGTCGCTCGGCGGGCTGTTCCTCGTCGTGGGGCTGCTGTCCCGGCTCACGGCGTTGCTGCTGTCGGTCCATCTGTGCGTCGCGCTGGCCCTGGTCAATACGGACACGGGCTTCATCACGCCGCAGCAGGGCGCCGCGAGTGGCGCGGGCGCGGAGTTTCCGCTGGTGCTCATCGCCGGCTTCCTCGCCGTCGCGCTCTCGGGTCCGGGCCCGGTGGCGCTCGACCGGGTCATCGGCATCGAGGGGCCACCGACGGCCGGGCCGTCCGGCGCCGCGCGCCGCGTCATGTCCACGGGGCCGGGTCCTTCGGCGGTCCGTGTGTCGCTCGTCAGCGGGCTGATCGGGGGTGTCATCGGCGCGGTGATGAGCGCGGTGGCCAACTACCTGGTCGTGGGCATGCCTACGAGCGCTGGGGCCAACGCCGCCAACCATGCCGTGTCCGGGCTGATCAGCGGATTCCTCGCCGGCTTCCTCGGACTGTGGACGCATCTGCGCAAGACCGGCCGGGGGCCCGCTGCCGCGAGCGGGGAGCCGGGCAACCGTCCGGACGCGACCCCGGTGGCGCCACCCATGTCCCCCGCGTCGCCCGTCTCCCCCGGGTCCGACGCCTGACGTCCGCCGCCCGACATCCCGAGCACGCCCGACACCCCGAGCCCGCCCGCTCGGGTCCAAGGAGGTCCACCACACGTGTGCCATCTGCTCGACCACGCCCTCTCCCACAGCGCCCCGGCGCCCCGCACCAAGCGGCGCCGCTTCCTTCAGGCGTTGGGCGCGACGACCGCCACCGGCGGCCTGCTCGCCCTCGGATCAGGGACCGCCGCCGCCCGCTCCCAGGCCACCGGACGCGCCACGAGCCGCCATCGCACCCGTCTGGTTCTGCTCGGCACGGCCGGCGGCCCGGCCTGGGCGGACGGCGCGCGATGCGGCGTCTCCAGCGCGATCGTGTACGAGGACCGGGTCTACATCGTCGACTTGGGACAGGGGGCGCTGCACCGGCTGGTACAGAGCGGGCTCGGCCCTGACGACCACCTCGGCTCGTCGCTCACGCGGGTACGAGGTGTCTTCCTGACCCACCTGCACAGTGACCACGTCGCCGACTGGCCGTCCCTCTACGCGACAGGACCCTCGAACATCGTGGGCCGGACCCTGCCGCCCATCGAGGTGTTCGGCCCCGGCGACCGCTCCACGCTGCCCAGCGTGTTCCCTCCCGACCGGCAGGCACCGCCCGTCGTGAACCCGGACCGCCCGACGCCCGGCATCTCCGCGATGACCGGCTACCTGAACCAGGCGTTCGCCGCCGACTTCAACGGGCGCGCCCGCGAGTCCAACTTCACCATGCCGGACGACCTGTTCACCGTGCACGACATCAACCTGGACGGCGTATGGGACATCGATCCGGCCGGAATACCGCCGCGGCTGGAGGAGCCGCTGTCCGTCTGGGAGGACGGCGACGTGCGTGTCACGGCGACCCTCGTCGACCACCGGCCGATGGCGCCCACCTTCGCGTACCGCTTCGACACCCCCGACGGCTCCGTCGTCTTCTCCGGTGACACCTGCGTCAGCGACAACCTGATCCGTCTGGCGCGGGACGCCGACTATCTGGTGCACGAGGTGATCGACCCCCGGTTCGTCGACGAACTGGTCGCGGCGGTCCCCGAGGCGATCCGTGAGCCCCTGCGCGAGCACCTCCTGACGAGCCACACCACGATCGAGCAGGTCGGACGGGACGTCGCGGAGCCGGCGGGCGCCCGCAACCTGGTGCTCAACCACCTGGTCCCCGCGACGAATCCGGCCCGCCGCTGGAAGTCGGCGCAGAAGGGCTACTCGGGCAGGCTGATCGTCGGCGAGGACCTGCTCCACCTGGGAGTGGGCTGATCCTCGGCGACGATGCCGCCGGCACGGCCCCGGTGCGGCAGGCCGCTCAGGACGCCTCGGCCGGAAGGAGCCGCACGCGGCGTTCGGCGATCTTCTCGACCGCCGCGCGGGTGTAGGCGAGCGGGAAGTACTCGCCGTCGAGCCAGGGTTCGGCGAGGTCGCGGTAGTGCGGATCGTCCGGGTCGCCGGACTGACCGGGGGTGTTCACCGCCACCGACGCGTCCCAGTCACCCACGTCCAGGACCACGCGGAACGAAGGTCCGCTGGTGTGCAGGAAGTCGCTGGTGCGGTAGGTCGCCGCGTTGACCGTGTCGGGGGACCCGCCGCTCGGCATCGGGCCGACGTCGAAGCGGGCGCGGTCGGTCTCGCTGAGCGCCGCCGACGCCGGGTGCTGGAAGAGGCTGTGGTGCAGTGCACCCCACCGCCACTTCCGCTCGTCGTCCCCCAGCAGCTTGCGCACCTCGGCGTAGGCCGAACCCAGTGTGTCGAGCAGCAGCCGGTCGCGGGCCGCCGCGTCCTTCAACCACCGTCCCGGCTTCTCCAACTCGCCGAGCAGCACAAGGGTGTCGGCGTCCTCGATCAGCTCGGCGGCCTTCGGTACCGCGGCCCGTACGAAGCCGGGGCCCAGGTGCCGGGACAGCCACACCTCGAACAGGGCCGCGGCCCCCGAGTCCGCCGATTCGACGGCATCCCAGGTGCGCAGCAGGCGCAGGGCCCGGCGGCGGTCTGGTTCGCTGCTCTCCAGGCGGGCCAGCAGGGCGGTCAACCGGCGGGCGGGTATGGACAGTTGGTCGTGCTGGAGTGCCTGCGAGTCGGCGATGGTGTGCTGGTGCTGCTTCGAAAGCACTTCGACGATCCGCTGGTGGCGGAAGGGGTTGGTCCACTCGTAGCCGAGTCCCATGTCCTGGTACGCGGGCGGCAGGTTGAACTGGTTGGCGGTGGCGATGAACCCGGCGGCCGGGTTGAGGGTCCGCGGCAGGTCGTCCCCCGAGTAGAAGCCGTCCCACTCGCAGCGGCCGTCGCCGGGCACCGGGAGCAGCCCGTCGTACCCGACCCGCTTGGGTGCGAGCCCGCCGGGCACCCAGCCGATGTTGCCCTCGACGTCGGCGTAGACCTGGTTCTCCGTCGGGGCACCCCAGTTGCGCATGGCGTCGGTGAACTCGCGGTAGTTGCGTGCCCGCATGTAGGCGACGCTGCCGAAGTACGGTGACGTGCCCGCTTCCAGCCACGCGGTGCGCACCGCGTAGGCGAGGTTGTGCTCCTCGTCGACGTGGATCACGGGCCCGTGCCGGGTGAAGGCCAGCTCGACGGGATGGTCCTCCTCCCCCGCGACGGCTATCCGCTCGTGCAGCACCTTCATCGGTTCCCAGCCGTCCCGGTACCGGTAGCGGCTGCGGTCCTTCGGGTCCAACTCGTATACGTACAGGTCTTCCTGGTCCATCGGGAAGATGGTCAGGCCGAAGGCGACGGTGCCGTTGTGCCCGATGGAGATGCCGGGGAGGGCCGGTTCCCCCGCGCCGATGACGTCGAGGCCGGGCGCGCTGAGGTGTGCGAGGTAGCGCAGCGAGGGCGCCGAGTAGGAGCGGTGCGGGTCATTGGCGAGGATCGGCCGCCCGGTGGCGGTGCGCTGCCCACCGATCACCCAGTTGTTGGATCCCTCGGTGGTCGCGTCGCGCACGACCGCCCGACGTACCGCCCCTTCGCTGAACTCAACTTCCTGGGTGGCCAGTTCGAAGACCTTGAGCACGTCGTCGGGGAGCACGCACGGGTCGAAGCCGTCCGGCACGCGTGCCTTGTGGTCCGGCTGCAGTCCCTGACGCACCAGGTCGGCGTCCACTCCGGCGGCGCAGGCGACCTGGGCGCGCTTGACCTCGCTGGTCAGGTTGCGGGTCAGTCCGTGGCTGCGGATGCGGACCACGTCCTCGGGGCCCCAGTGCGCGGGCCGGTAGCCGAGCAGGTGGAATTCCTCGGGGAGTTGGTCGGGGTGGGCGTCCAGCCAGTCCACGTAGGCGTTGATCCCGGCGGTGAACTGCGTCGCGATGCGCTGCGCGTCCTCGGCGTAGCGCGCCCACTCGACGTCCATGTCACCGCGGTACAGGAACAGGCGGGTGGCCCGGTCCTGCGCCACGTAGTCGACCCCCAGGACGTCGGCGAGCTCGCCGAGCCCGCGCCTGCGCCACAGGTCGATCTGGAAGAGGCGCTCACGGGCGGCGTTGAAGCCCTGCGCGAGGAACACGTCGTGCTCGTTGTCGGCGTAGATGTGCGGCACGCCGTAGCGGTCCTCGATCAGCTCGACCGGCGCCCGCAGGCCCGGTACCCGGTAGTCGCGCGGTCCGGCCGCCGCCGCGCCCGCCGGTGCTGCTCCCACGACATCGGCCATCACACCAACCCCCGACATTCCCACCGCCGTTGCCGCCAGTACCTGCCGTCTGGAGAACCGCCCCTGCCCCGCGTCCGCCACAACAACCTCCTCGTCGGTCAACAGATTCCTGACACGAACGGCTCGAGGCTAGGAGGAAGCGGAACGCAGGACGAGGGGCGCGTCGTTTCGTTCATATTGACCGCGGGCGGCCGCCACGCCCGCCGGAGTTACTGACGCCGCGTTCAGTCCAGCGGCTCGTGGTTCACCCAGGCGACCTTGTACGGGTACCGGGCCTGCCAGCGATGGATGAGCTCCCCGACGCCGGGGTCGGCGAACGCGGCGCCGAGGGCTTCCATGTCGGCGACGCCGAACTGGACGACTGCCGTGGCGATCATCGCGGGGATGGCCTCCTCGCCGGGAACCGGAATGTGCCGACGGGTGGCGGACGTCCGGACGTGACCGGAGTCGACCATGACCTTCTCGATGTCCTGAAGGAATTGGTCGAGGTCGGCGTCGGGGAGGGGGCCGTCGAAGGATACGAGCATCGTGTGGTGAATCATGCAGCCATCGAAACAGCAGGCGGGGCGCCCCGTCCAAGATCCGCTCGGCCTCGAACGATAACCTGGAGGCATGGCTGATCTGGAGACACGGGAGATCGAGTACGTCGTCGCGGTCGCCGAGGAGCTGCACTTCGGCCGCGCCGCCCAGCGCCTCTCGATCGCGCAGCCGGCCCTGTCGAAGGCGGTCCAGCGCGTGGAGCGACGGCTCGGCGTCACGCTCTTCGTCCGCTCCAGCCGCCAGGTCGCACTGACACCGGCCGGCGAGGCCCTGCTGCGGGACGGCCGGTACGCGCTGGACGCGGTGGCAGCCGCTGCGGAGCGGGCCCGTCGGGCCGCGGACGCGGGGACGCGGCTGCGGCTCGTCCTCAAGCCGGGCGGCGACGCCGATCTGCTGTCGGCGATCCTCGCCGCGTACGCCGAGGGTTCCGATGCCCGCCGGGTCGAGATCGTGTTCAGCGGCCCCGCCGACCGCGCGGATCAACTGCGGGACGGGCGGGCCGACGTGGGGCTGTTGTACGTACCGTTCGACGATCTGGAGGGTCTGGACCACGAGACGCTCCGCATCGAGGAGCGCGTCGCCGTCCTCCCCGCGGACCACCGACTGGCCACGCGCGAGGCGGTGCGGCTGGCCGATCTGAAGGACGAGCCGATGCCGCGCTGGAAAGGGGTGCCCGGGATCGGGGGCGACGGCGGGACCGGCCCCGAGGTGCACGACGTCGCGGAGTTGATCCCCTTGGTCGCGGTGGGCCGCGCCGTGGCCGTCCTGCCCCGCTCCTTCGTCCGCCCGGTCCCGCCGGGGGTGGCTTGCGTACCCGTCGCGGACGCCCCTGAGAGCCGCCTGGTGCTCGCGTGGCCGACTCAGGCGGCGCATCCGCTCCTACGGGCGTTCGTGACGGCGGCGGTCGGGGCGGCCAAAGTACGCGCGTAACCGCAGATGGTGTAGGAAGTTCCTTCGAGGCCCTGAGGGGCCCTGGGGCCGTACCGCAGGTACCAGGGCCCCTCAAAGATGTTCCACAGAGAGGTGCAAGTGACAGCAGACGATTCGCTCGGGCGTCTCGATGACGACGACTACCCGGCCTACACCATGGGCCGGGCCGCCGAATTGCTCGGGACCACCCAGGGGTTCCTCCGTGCCATCGGCGAAGCCCGCCTCATCACCCCGCTCCGCTCAGAAGGCGGTCATCGCCGCTTCTCCCGCTACCAGCTGCGCATCGCCGCGCGCGCCCGGGAACTCGTCGACCAGGGGACGCCCATCGAGGCCGCCTGCCGCATCATCGTGCTGGAAGACCAACTCGAGGAAGCGCAGCGCATCAACGCCGAATACCGCCGCGCCGAAGCGGGGGGCTCCGCGACCGCGGCCGAGGACAACTGAGGGCGCAACGCCAGTGGGGCCCGAGCGGCGTGCCGTGCGGGCCCCCATGCGTTTCAGAATCCGGTACCCATGTCGCCGGTTCGGACCGGCGTGTTGGTGCCGAGCATCGCGGAGGCCCGCTCGAGCGGGTCGAGGCTGGGCGCGGGTGCCGGCTCGGGGGCCGTGTGGCAGGTGAAGCCGAGCTTGGTCATGGCCCGGAGGACTTCGGCGGCGGTGAAGTCACGCCGGTCCTGACGGGTGATGACCTGCCCGACCTGCTTGACGGGGTACTGGCGGCGGCCGATGGTCACGGTTTCGCCGGTGCTCGGCTCGGGTTTGATGCCCTTCATCGATTCCAGTACTCCGTTCTTGGTGAGATCGAACGGGAAGCGGGCGATGACGCAGCGCATGGGTCCTCACAAAGGAGTAGGGAAGAACGATCCGGCCTGAGGGGCAACGGTTCAGCGGGAAAGGGCGAAGGCTACCGAGGTGGTGATCGGCGCGTGGACGCCGAGGATGCGGACACCGAGGATGTCGCGCAGGCAGACGCGGTCCGTGTAGGCGGAACCGTCGCGGACGGCGGTGAGTTCGGCCCGGGTGACCACGCCTGTGCCCTGGTCGTCCCGGTCGCAGACGACCAGCCGGCCCGTGTGCGCGGCGTCCATCACGGACAGCGCCACCTCGACGCTCATGTCGTCGCACACCCGCGGTCCGGCCGGGTCCGGCCCGTCGGCCGTCTTCCGGCGCACGGGGCCGGCGATCGCCGGACGGGACTGCATCTGAACCAGTGTCAAAAGGTGCCTCCTGCAGAGATGGAACGACTTCCTGATCACGAAGGTGCTGAACTCCCTAGGCCGCCGGGTCGACGGCCGTCTTGCGTACGCTGCCGCGCCGGTTCGCGGAAGCGCCGCGGCGACCCCGGGAGGAGGTGCCGCGCTTGGGGCGGTCGGCCGCCGGTGCGGCGATGACGACCGGAATACCGGACGGGGTCTGGGCGCCGGTGATCCGCTGGAGGGCCTCGTCGCCCGAGCGTACCGGGGTTGTCTGCGGCCGGATACCCGCATCCGACATGAGGCGGACCATGGCCCGGCGCTGGTCCGGGGTGACGAGGGTGACGACGCTGCCGGACTCACCGGCGCGAGCGGTGCGGCCGCCGCGGTGCAGGTAGTCCTTGTGGTCGGTCGGCGGGTCGACGTTGACGACCAGGTCCAGGTTGTCGACGTGGATGCCGCGCGCCGCGACGTTGGTCGCGACCAGCACGCTGACGTGCCCCGTCTTGAACTGCGTCAGCGTACGAGTGCGCTGCGGCTGGGACTTGCCGCCGTGCAGCGCGGCGGCCCGCACCCCGCTCTTGAGCAGGTCCTTGGTGAGCCGGTCGACGGCGTGCTTGGTGTCCAGGAACATGATCACCCGGCCGTCGCGGGCGGCGATCTCCGTGGTGGCGGCGTGCTTGTCGGCGCCGTGCACGTGCAGGACGTGGTGCTCCATCGTCGTGACCGCACCGGCCGACGGGTCGACCGAGTGCACGACCGGGTCGCTCAGGTAACGGCGCACCAGCAGGTCGACGTTGCGGTCCAGGGTGGCGGAGAACAGCATGCGCTGCCCCTCCGGGCGCACTTGGTCGAGCAGCGCGGTGACCTGCGGCATGAATCCCATGTCGGCCATCTGGTCGGCCTCGTCGAGCACCGTGATGGCGACCTCGTCCAGTCCGCAGGCGTCGCGGTCGATGAGGTCCTTGAGCCGGCCCGGGGTTGCGACGACGACCTCGACGCCGCCCCGCAGCGCGCTGGACTGCTTGCCGATCGACATCCCGCCGACGACCGTGGCCATCCGCAGCCTGAGGGAGCGGGCGTACGGCGTGAGCGCGTCCGTCACCTGCTGTGCGAGCTCGCGCGTCGGTACGAGGATCAGTCCCAGCGGCCGGCGGGGTTCGGCACGCTGTCCGGCGGTCCGGGCGAGCAGCGCGAGGCCGAAGGCGAGGGTCTTGCCGGAGCCGGTGCGCCCGCGGCCCAGGACGTCGCGGCCGACCAGGGAGTTCGGCAGCGTCGCGCCCTGGATCGGGAACGGCACGCTCACGCCCTGCCTGCCGAGTTCGGCCAGCAGTTGCTCGGGCAGGCCGAGATCGGCGAAGTCGTCGACGGCGGGCAGCGCGGGGGTGATGGTCTTGGGGAGCGCGAACTCGCCCTGCACCGCGGCGGGTCGGCGGCCGTGACCGCCGGAGCGGCCCTGTCCACCGGGCCGGCCCTGGCCACCGGACCGGGCCTGCCCGCCGGAAGGACGCGGCGCCGCCGAGCCGAAGCGGTTGCCGTCATTTCCGGCGAATCCGTTACCACGACGGTTACGGGTGGAGCGATTATTTGTACGTGTGCGGTTCATGCGGAACCTTCCTCGATGCGGTGCATATCAAGGAATCCCCGCAGCGAAGAGCCGCATGGAGAATTACAAGTATGGACCGATGGTAAAAACAAGCGGCCCGACGGAAATCCACGCGAACACAGTGGATCCGGGGCGCGGACGCATGCAGCTGGGGCCCGCACCCCGAAGGATGCGGGCCCCAGCTGCACAATGCGCGTCAGAGTCAGGCCGGAACGATGTTCTCGGCCGTCGGGCCCTTCTGGCCCTGCGCGATGTCGAAGGAAACCTTCTGGCCCTCGAGCAGCTCACGGAAGCCCTGGGCGGCGATGTTCGAGTAGTGGGCGAAGACGTCGGCGCCGCCGCCGTCCTGCTCGATGAAGCCGAAGCCCTTTTCCGAGTTGAACCACTTCACGGTTCCAGTGGCCATGTCATATCTCCTTGGGGCAGTACATCGGCACCCGCACCGTGCGGATGCCGTGTCGCCGTGATGATTACCCCGCCCGGAAAATGACCCGGAAATACAAGAGCGCTCCGACCCGCAAGAGCAGGTCCGGGGCACTTGAAGTTTTGGGAACCACAACTGCAACTTGAACCGAGACTAGCACGCAGAAACAGCCTGCACCCACCACGGAATTCGGGTTTTCCCGCCCCGACAGAAACTCTCACTACATGGTCCGCAAAACCCTCATCGCGCGGACATAGATATTGGGTCACCAGTAGCGCAGGGTCCTGACATCCGCCGGTGGCGCGCTCACGCCCGGACCGCCGGCTTGAGGACCTCCTCGCACCAGGTCCGGAAGGTCGTCGGGCTCGCTGTCCGGTCGGTGCGCGGCACGCCGGTGTCGAGGCCGGCGTCCTTGGCCGTCATCATGGCGACGAAGCCCTCCACGACCGCGTCCCCAGCGCCGTGGCCGGTGAGCGCAGCACGGAAGTCGTCGAGCGGCTGTCGCTCGTAGCGGACCGGGCGGGCGAGCACCTCGGACATGATGCGGGCCATGTCGTTCGGCGACAGGTCCTCCGGGCCCAGCACCGGGACCTCGTCCGTCCCCGACCAGGAGCGGTCGAGCAGCAGGCCGGCGGCGGCCGCGGCGATGTCCCGGGTGGCGGCCAGCGGGGCAGCGCGATCGCCGTCGACGATGTCGGTGAACACGCCGGTGTCACGGATCGGGGTCACCTGCCGCAGCAGGTTGTCCATGAAGGACGGGTTCGCGAGCGCCCGGTAGGCCACGCCCGTGCCGGCGATGAGATCGTCCATGGCCAGCGACGCCGTCACGTGCCCGGCGCGCCCGGCGACGGGAGTGCCGCGGCCGAGCGCCGAGACGCCGACGACATGCCCGACGCCGTGCGCCGCGAACGCCTTGGCCGCGGCGCGGGTGAACCCGGAGTACACGGCGTCCAGGCTGGGCGCCCCCGGGGCCGAGGACGGGACCACCCAGAAGACGGCGTCCGCGCCGTCGAAGGCCCGGTCGACGACGTCGGCGTCGCCGTGCGAGCCGGGGAAGACGTGGACCCGGGCCCGTACCTCCTCGGGGAGTTTCGCGGGGTCGCGCACGATGACGCGCAGCTCCTCGCCGCGCTCGGGGGCCTCGTTCAGCAGCGTGTCGAGGACCTGGCTGCCGATATTTCCGGTGGGAGTCGTGAGCACGATCATGCCTCGAGTCTCGGACCCGTTCCCGGGAGCGTCCAATACCCTTCCCGACAATCAATACCCTGGAGGTATGGATCTCGATCTGCGCAAGCTCCGCCACTTCGTAGCGGTGGCCGAGCACCGCCACTTCGGCCGGGCGGCGCAACAGCTCTACATCGCCCAGCCGGTGCTCAGCCGCCAAATCAGGGCCTTCGAGCAGGAGTTGGAGTGCACCCTGCTCGCACGGACGAGCCGCAGCGTGGAGCTGACCGCTGCCGGGCAGCAGCTGTACGCGGAGGCGCAAGGGATCCTCGCGTCCGTCGCGGCAGGGGTGCAGCGCGTACGCGACGCGGAGCGTGGCGTCCAGCGCCTCGTCGTCGCGTTCTCTCCCGGCCTGCATGTGGCGGACGCCATCCGGGAGTTCGCCTCGCGCCACCCGGACGTGGAGACGGACCTCGTACCGGCACGCTGGTGGGAGCAGGAGGCGCCGCTGCGGGACGGGCGGGCCCAAGTCGGTTACCTGCGGCGCCCGTTCGAGGATGCGGGCCTGCACGTCATCCCCATCGGTCGGGAGCCCAGGGTCGCCTGCCTGCCGACGACACACCCCTTGGCGGACCGCGCCGAGCTCACCTCCGCGGATCTGGACGGCGAGCGGGTGCTCGACGCCCCGACGCGGCGGACGTCGTCCCTTGAAGAGAAGTTCGAACTCATCGCCTCCGGCCACGGCATCGCCCTCGTCCCCTTGAGCGTCGCCCGCTCGTACTCACGCCCCGACCTCACCCACATCCCCCTCACGGACGCCCCGCCGATCGACACGTGCCTGGTGGCCCCCGAGGGGCGGCGGGACAAACTGCTGCGCGGCTTCCTGGAGATCGCCACCGCCGTGCTGCGGCAGGCCTGAGCGGTACGCAGGACAGGGAAAGCCTTGGTCAGCCGTGACACGCCCGTGGTAGACCGGAGCGTCCACCGCGACCGATCCGGAGATACCCATGCGCCGCCTCGCCGTCTTTCTCGCCTCGTCCAGCGGGGTCGACCCGGCCCACACCGAACTGGCCGTCCACGTAGGGGAAGAGCTCGCCCGGCGTGGCATCGGCCTCGTCTACGGCGGTGGCCGCCGAGGCCTGATGGGTGCGATCGCGGACAGCACGCTGAAGGCCGGCGGCGAGGTCATCGGTGTCATGCCGCGCAGCATGGTCGAGCGGGAGTGGGCGCACGAGGGCGTGACCCAACTGCTCATGTGCGACTCGATGCACGAGCGCAAGGCCATCATGGCCGACCATGCGGACGCCTTCGTCGCCCTGCCCGGCGGACTCGGCACGCTGGAGGAGATCTTCGAGGTGTGGTCCTGGCGCCAGCTCGGCTTCCACGCCAAGCCTGTCGGCTTCCTCGACGCCGGAGGCTTCTGGACCCCACTGCTCGACGCCCTGCACGGCATCGCCGCCTCCGGCCTCCTCCCGGCCCCCACCCTGGACGATCTCGCCGTCGCCCCCGAACTGCCCGGCCTACTGGACCTGCTGGAGGAACGCCTCCGCAACAGCCCGGAACCCGCGCACGGCGAAGGCCTGCACTAGCCCGGCCGCCCCGCCGCGGCCCCAGAGGCCCTGTGGCGATCACCGCCAATCACCTGATAGGCAATGATTGTGACGTTACGTCAGGTGAAGACGCGAACGGGTGGGGCGGCGGTCGCCGTCACCACACTTGCCTTACTGATGACGGCCTGCGGGGACGACGGTTCGGACGGTTCCGGCGGCGGCCAGGACTCCCAAGTCACCGTCGCCGCCCTGCCGTTGACGGACTCCGCCGCGCTCTACATCGCCCGCGACCGCGGGCTGTTCAAGAAGGAGGGGCTGGATGTCCGCATCCAGCCCGTTCAGCAGAGCATCCAGGCGCTGCCCGCCCTGTCCAAGGGCCAGGTCGACGTCATCGCGAGCGCGAACTACGTGACCTTCCTGCAGGCCCAGGAGAAGGGCACGCTCGACGTGCGCATCCTCGCGGAGGGCGTGCGGACGGCGCCGCACATGATGGACGTCCTGGTACCGAAGGACTCCCCCATCAAGAACGCGGACGACCTCAAGGGCAAGAAGGTCGCCGTCAACATCCTCAACAACATCCAGACGCTGACGCTCGACGCGATCCTGGAGAAGCAGGGCGCCGGCGAGCCCGCGTACCGGCAGATCGCGTTCCCGCAGATGGGCGCCGCCCTGGAGAAGGGCCAGGTCGACGCGGTGCATGTCGTCGAGCCCTTCGACAGCGCGATCCAGAGCGACCTCAAGGCCAAAGTCCTCATCGACGGCGCCGCGAGCCCCGTCGAGTCGCTGCCCATCAGCGGCTACGTCACCACCGCCCAGTACGCGAAGCGGAACCCGGACACCGCCGCCAAGTTCAAGCGCGCCATCGAGGCCGCCTCGAAGATCGCCGACGAGGACCCCTCCGCCGTCCGCAAGGTGGTGCCCACGTACAGCAAGGTCAAGGCCGCGCAGGCCAAGTCGATGGCGCTGCCCGCGTATCCGTCGAGGACCGATACCGATCAGCTCCGCCGGCTCATCGAACTCATGCGGAAACAGGGGCTGTTGAAGAAGGCCGTCGACCCGTCGACGCTCGTCGTCAAGTGAACGGGCGCGGCCGCCGGGACGCCGGGCTCGGCATCCTCGGCGTGCTGCTGGCCTTCGGCGTCTGCGAGGCGGTGTCTCGCGCCGGGATCGTGCGGCGCGAGTATCTGCCGCCCGCGTCCGACATTCTCGCCCGCTCCGTCGAGCTGGCGGGCGACCCGGTGTTCCTCGACGGGGTCGGCGCCACGCTGCGCGCCTGGGTGCTCGGGCTCGCGCTCGCGTGTGCGATCGCCGTGCCGGCCGGGCTGCTGCTCGGGAGTGTGCCCCTCGTCGACGCCGCGGTCCGCGCGATCGTGGAGTTCCTGCGGCCGCTGCCGTCCGTCGCGCTGATCCCGCTGGTGTCACTGCTGCTCGGCTCCGGCACACAGACGGAGGTCGCGCTCGTCACGTACGCCTCGGTGTGGCCGATCCTGTTCAACACGATGTACGGCCTCGGAGAGAGCGAGCCGCTGGCCAAGGACACACTGCGCGCCTTCGGCTTCGGCCGGGCCGAGGTGCTGCTGCGCGTCGAACTGGTCGGCGCGGCGCCGTTCATCGCCGCAGGGATCCGCATCTCGGCGGCTGTCGCGCTCGTCGTGGCCGTCGCCACGGAGCTGCTGTCCGGGTTCGGCGAGGGCCTCGGCATCTTCATCGCGCAGGCCCAACAGGCCACGGACGGCAACCGGGACGTGCTCGCGGGTGTGGTGTGGGCGGGCGTGCTCGGCCTGCTGATCAATGGCGTGCTGGTGTGGGGCGAGCGGCGGTTGTTCCCGTGGACGCCCGAACGGCGGGCGGTGCGGGCATGACGCAGACGGTGCGGGCGCCAACTCGCCGGTCAGGTAGATCAGTTGTCCGGTCCGGCACCCTGTTGCGCTGGCCCGTCCTGGTGCTCGCCGTCGCGCTCTGGGAGGTGGCGGTCCGCGCGCACGGCAGTGTCTTCTTCCCGCCGCCGTCCCGCATCGCGCGCCACGCGTACGAGCTGTGGTTCTCGGGGCCGGTCCGCCATGCGTTCCTCACCGACGCCGCGTTCGACACGATCGGCCCGAGCCTCGGCCGGATGGCGGCCGGTTTCCTGCTCGCGGCCGTGGCCGGGATCGTGCTCGGGGTGGCGATCGGCCGCTCCCGGCGGGTGTACGCGCTGTGCGATCCGGTGCTGCAGTTCGCGCGGGCCGTGCCGCCGCCCGCCCTGGTCCCGGTCTTCGTCGTGGTCCTCGACTTCGGTACGCCGATGCAGATCACGTCGATCGTGTTCAGCGCCGTCTGGCCGGTTCTCGTGAACACCGCGGAGGGTGCCCGCAACACCGATCCGCTGCGCCTCGAGGTCGCCGCCACGCTGCGGCTCACGACGGCCGAGCGACTCTGGTACGTGATCGTGCCGTCCGCGCTGCCCCGGATCTTCGCCGGACTGCGGCTCAGCCTGTCGCTCGCCTTGATCCTCATGGTCTTCTCCGAGCTGCTGCCGGGGACCGAGAACGGCATCGGCTTCATCCTCACCGACGCCCAGTCGCGCTCGGACCTGCTCACCGTGTGGGCGGCCCTGGCCCTGCTCGGCGTCCTCGGCTATCTGCTCAACACCGGCCTGCTGGCCATCGAGAAGCGCGTGCTCGGCACGGGGAGGACGACATGACCACGACGGACGAGGCCACCCACGGGGCGCCAACCACGGTGCGGGACGCGGTCGTCGGGCTGCTGCGCGCCACCGGCATGACCACGGTTTTCGGCAATCCGGGCTCCACGGAGCTGCGCATGTTCCGCGACTGGCCCGACGACTTCCGCTACGTCCTCGGCCTCCAGGAGTCCACGGCTGTGGGCATGGCGGCGGGGCACAGCCTGGGCACGGGGCACGCGGCGTTCGTCAGTCTGCACTCGGCGGGCGGCGTCGGGAACGCGCTCGGCGCCGTCTTCAACGCCTATCGCGACCGGGTGCCGCTGGTGATCGTCGCCGGGCAGCAGGCGCGCTCCCTGATCCAGCTGCGCCCCTTCCTCGGAGCCGACGAACCGACCCAATTCCCGCGCCCTTACGTGAAGTTCGCCCGCCAGCCCGAGCGTGCCGAGGACGTCCCGGCCGTCCTCGCGGAGGCGCACCGCGTCGCGATGACCCATCCGCGCGGTCCGGTGTTCGTGTCCGTACCGGAGGACGACTGGGACCAGGCGGCGGCCCAGCCGGTCGAACCGCGGGCGGTGCACACCGACTTCACGGCGAGCCCCGACGCGCTCGCCGCGCTCGCCGCCCGGCTCGACACCTGCGCCCGCCCCGCGCTGGTCATCGGCCCGGGCGTCGACGACGAGGCGGCACTGCCCGAAGCCCTCGCGCTGGCGGAGCGGATCAGGGCGGGCGTCTGGATCAGCCCGCTGTCCGGCCGCTCCGGCTTCCCCGAGTCGCATCCGCTCTTCCAGGGCTTCCTGCCGCCGGTGGCGGGCCAGTTGGCCGCGCGCCTCGCACCGTACGACGTGGTGGTGGCGCTCGGGACGCCGGTGTTCACGTACCACGTGGTGGACGACAGCCCACCCCTCGCGCCCGGCACCGAACTCTTCCACCTGGACTGCGACCCGGCCCAGGCGGCATGGCTGCCCACGGGCACGAGCCTGGTCACGACCCTGCGCCCGGCGCTGATCCAACTCGCCGGGCTCGTGGGCGAGTCGGGCCGCGAGCCCCCTCCGCCGCGCGTCCGCCCGCACCCCGTGAGCGCCGCGGACAGCAGTCACCTCACGCCCGAGCTGGTCCTCGACGAGCTGTACCGGCGTCTGCCCCGCGACCGCGTCCTCGTCGAGGAGGCCCCCAGCCACCGCGACGCGCTCCACGCCCGCGTCCCGGTCGACCGCTCCGGGGGCTTTCTCACCACCGGCAGCGGAGCCCTCGGCTGGGGGCTGCCACTGGCCGTCGGCCGGGCGCTCGCGGACCACCGGCGCGTGGTGTGCGTGCTGGGCGACGGTTCGGCGATGTACTCGGTGCAGGCACTGTGGACGGCGGCCAGGCACCGGGCACCGGTCTCGTTCATCGTCCTCGACAACGGTGGCTACGGGGCGGTGCGCGCGCTCGGCCGCCGGATCGGCATCGATCCCGCGCCCGGGACGGACATCGGCGGCATCGAATTCGCGGCGCTCGCCGCCTCGTTCGGCTGCGCGGCCCACTACGCGGACCGTCCGGACGACCTCGGCAAGGCCCTCGACCGCGCGGTGACACACCTCGGCGACGAGGACGGCCCCCACCTGCTGCACCTCAAGGTGGCCGGCACCGAGGGCACGCTCTACGAACCGTGGGCCGGGTGAGGGCCCGGCATGCTCCGCCTCACCGCCATCAGCCAGTCCTACGGTTCCCACCGCGTGCTGCACGATGTGTCCCTGACCGTGCCGGACGGTCAACTCCTGTGCGTCGTGGGCCCGTCGGGCTGCGGCAAGTCGACCCTGCTGCGCACGATCACGGGGCTGCTCCCCGTACAGGAGGGCACGATCACCGTCGACGGCACACCGGTCGCCGGCGTGCCCGACCGGCTCGCGGTCGTGTTCCAGGACTACGGCCGCTCCCTGCTGCCCTGGCTCACGGTCCGCGACAACGTGGCGCTGCCGCTGCGCCGCCAGGGCCTGCGCCGCGCCGAACGGCGGGCCGCGGCCGATCGCATCCTGGCACGCGTGGGCCTCGAATCCTCGGCCCGCCGCCATCCCTGGCAGCTCTCCGGCGGCATGCAGCAACGGGTCGCGATCGCCCGCGCGCTGGTGGTCCGCCCCTCGCTGCTCCTCATGGACGAGCCCTTCGGCTCCCTCGACGCGCAGACCCGCGAGGACCTGGAGGACCTGCTGCTCGACGTCCACCGCACGGACGGCACCACCATCGTGTTCGTCACGCACGACATCGACGAGAGTGTCTACGTCGGCGACCGCGTGGTCGCCCTCTCGCCCGCCCCGGACTCCGGCATCGCCCTCGATCTACGGGTCCAACTCCCCGTGGAGCGCGACCAGATCGCGACACGGGGGCTGCCGGAGTTCGTGAAGCTGCGGGCGGAGGTGGGGCGGACGGTGCGGGCGCCGAGGCTCAGCTGAAGGGGACGGCGTCGGCGGGGTCGGCGTGCCAGTTGGTGGCTTCGGGCCGGTCCACGACGGCGGTGTCGGGGAGCTTCAGCGAGACGGGGTCGATCCCGGTGTCGCCGACGGAGATGATGATCTGCCCGAACTCCACGCCGCCGTCACTGTTGCCGCTCTTGGGGTTGACACCCGCATAAGCCTTGGTGGCTCCGGAGAGCTTGATGGTGTCACTGACGGCCTGCTCGGCGGGCCCCGCGTGACTGTCGGGCGAGGAGCCGAAGGCGACATCGGCGGTCTTGCCCTCCAGGTAGCAGGTGATGCCCGGCTTGGCCTTGGCGGTGAGCAGGTAGTAGCCACCGGCCTGGGACTCCACGCCGACCGTGAAGTCCAGGTCGTTGGTGCCGCAGGACTGGCCGACGCGCTCCTTCTTGGCGGTGCTGGTACCGGTGGCGCTGGTACCGGACTTGCTGTCGGTGCCGGCCTCGGCCTGCGTGCCGCCCTCGGCCTTCGATCCGGCCTCGGTGTTCGAGTCGGTCTTCGTATCGGCCTTGGAGTCCGCCTTCGGGTCGGCCTTCGACCCCGTGGAGGTGCCCTGCTTGCCGCTGTCCTTCTCCGCGGCCCCCGAGGAGCACGCGGTGGCGGCCACCGACAGGGACACCGCGGCGACGGCGGTCAGGACAATGCGGCTGGAACGGCGTGCGAGACGTACGGACATGGAACTGCTCCCCCGTGATGGTCTTCATGGACTGGTCAAGTCGTTGTCCCATGACCCTAAGTGGGCGGTCATCATCGCCCGATCATCGACCTGTCCGGGTTGTGTAACACCCGCCGTGCCCGGGTGCCGGCGCCGTGTGTCAGCCGATCGCGCCGAGCACGTCGGCCACGAGGCGGCGGGCGTACGCGGCGTCGATCCCGTCCGGGCGGAAGAGGATCCGGTACATGAGGGGCGCGACGACGCGATCGATGACCGTCTCGACGTCGGGAGTCCTCTCCCCGCGCTCCTTCGCGCGGGCGAGGACGACGTCGATCTGTTCGGCGGCGTAGGCGGAGCACTGGCCCGCGTTGCTGCCGTCCGGGTCGCCGAGCAGGGCGTCGCGGATGTAGGCGCGTCCTGCGGGCGAGGCCATCTCGTCGAGGAACTGCTCGGCCCATACGGTCAGGTCCGAGGAGAGGGCGCCGTGGTCCTTCGGCTCCGTCTCGGGCCGCAGCCGCTCGACCGCCACGTCGGACAGCAGCGCCTGAAGATCGCCCCAGCGCCGGTAGATCGTCGACGGTGTCACGCCCGCACGCTGGGCGACCATCGGCACCGTCACCGCGTCCCGGCCCACCTCGGCGGCGAGTTCACGGACGGCCTCGTGCACCGCCGCCTGGACCCGTGCGCTGCGCCCACCGGGACGTACCATCTGCCTGCTCATGGGACCCATGTTAAAGCGAAAACATTGCGTCTAGGAGTCTGCGGCTTACTCATCCCGAGATCTGCGGCTTCCTCATCACGCCGCCTGCGCGAGCGCACGAGCAGGCCGGGTCTGCTCGTAGGCGTGTCCGACCCGCAGGAGGGTGCGCTCGCCGAGGGGGCGGCCGAGCAGCTGCATGCCGATGGGTAGCCCGGCCGCGTCGTGGCCGACCGGTACGGACAGGGCCGGGATTCCCGTGATGTTGGCCGGGGACGACAGGCGTACGTAGGCGTCGGACACCGCCTCCACCGTGCCGTCGGCCCAGGCGATCGTCTCCTGGGAGGCCTCGACGGCGGTCGCCGGGACGGCGGGGGCGGCGACCACGTCGACCTGCCGCAGCACGCGGGCCCACTCCTCCCGCATCAGCGCCCGGGAGCGCTGGGCGCGCAGGTAGTCCCCGGCGGGCATCAGCTCACCGGCCTCCAGCAAGGTGCGGACGTCCGCCTGGTACAGCTCGGGGACCGTACGCAGGGTGCGCTCGTGGTACGCGGTCGCCTCGGGGACCATCAGCCCCCACTGCGTGGCCTGCACATACCGGGCCATCGGGATGTCGACCTCGACGAGCCGGGCACCGAGTTCCTCCAACTGGCCTATGGCACGCCGGACTTCGGCCTCCACCTCGGGCTGGACGTGGTCGAAGTAGTAGGTGCGCGGCACTCCGACGCGCAGCCCCGCGAGGCTCGCGTCCGGACCCGGCCGGTAGTCCGTGGGCGGGGCACCGAGCGAGGCCGGGTCGTCCGGGTCGTGCCCGACGAGCGCGGCCAGGACAAGGGCCGCGTCCTCGACGGTACGGGCGATCGGGCCGACGTGGTCCAGCGACCAGGACAGGGAGGTGACGCCGCGGCGGGGGACGAGACCGTAGGTCGGCTTCAGGCCGACGACACCGTTGAGCGCGGCGGGCACGCGGATCGAACCGCCCGTGTCGGTGCCCAGCGCGTAGGTCGCCATGCCGGAGGCGACGGCGACGGCGGATCCGCCGCTGGAACCGCCGGCGACCCGACCGCGATCCCAGGCATTGCTGGTCTGCGGGGTGGTCAGGCCGTAGGCGAATTCGTGCGTGTGGGTCTTGCCCAGCAGTACGGCGCCGACCTCCGCCAGGCGGGCGGCGACCGCGCTGTCGGCCTGCGCGCGATGACCGGCACGCACCCGGGAGCTGGCGGTCGTCGCCACACCTGCGACATCGATCAGATCCTTGAGCCCCATGGGGACCCCGTGCAGCGGGCCCCGGTACCGGCCGGCCGACAGGTCGCGCTCGGCGTCGCGTGCCGCGTCGCGGGCCCGTTCGGCAGTGACGGTGACGTAGGCCCTGAGGTCCGGCTCCACCTGCGCGATGCGACTCAGGACCGAGTCCGCCAGCTCGACGGGCGACAACCGCCGCTCCCCGATCGCCTCGGCGGCCTGGCTCAGGGACATCTCAAACGGCTGCAACGGGCTTCTCCTGTTCCGAGTGTTCCGAGTACTCCGAGGTTTCCTGTCGCTCCGCGCGGTAGGCGAGGGCGGGCGGGGTGTCCCCGAAGTCCAGCTCCCGCAGGACCGCGACGACGGAGCGGATGTGGTCGGCGGTGGCCGCGACGGCGGCCTGCCGGTCGACATCGGACATGGACGGTTCCTCCTTGCACTCCAAACGCAAATCGTTTGCGTTAGTGGACCGTAGCCCCTTAAGGTCAGCTAACGCAAACACATTGCTTTTAGCGCTGAACGCCACCTCGAAGGAAGAACCCTCATGCCCACCACTCCCGTGACCGCCACCCCTTCCTGGACCGTCGGTGACATCACCGTCCACCGCATCGACGAGACACCCCTGCCACCCGCCACGGGACCGTGGCTGCTGCCCGACGCCACCCCGGACCTCGTCGCCCAACAGGACTGGCTGCGCCCCCACTTCGCCGACGCCGAGGGCACCCTCCGCATCGACAGCCACACCTTCGCCTTCACCGTCGGCGGACTGCGCGTCCTCGTCGACACCGGTATCGGCAACGGCAAGGAGCGCGCCAACCCCGCCTGGCACGACCTGGACACCGATTACCTGCACACCCTCACCGCCGCCGGATTCCCCCCGGACTCGGTCGACCTGGTGATCCTCACCCACCTGCACGCCGACCATGTCGGCTGGAACACCCGCCTGGTGGACGGCGATTGGGTCCCCACCTTCCCCCGCGCCCGCTACCTGACCTCCCGCGCGGAGCGGGAGTTCTGGGCCGCGTACGAGATGGAGGAGGCGCGCGAGCAGATGTTCCGGGACTCCGTGCTCCCGGTGGAGGAGGCGGGCCTGCTCGACCTCGTCGACGTCCCCGCCGAGGGGCTCACCGTCGCCCCCGGCCTGCGCCTGCTCCCCACGCCGGGCCACACCCCCGGCCACGTGGCCGTCGAACTCACCGGCCGCGGCGGTACGGCGGTCATCACCGGCGACTGCGTCCACCACCCCGTACAGCTCGCCCACCCCGCCATCGGCGCCTGCGTCGACATCGACCCGCACCGGTCCGAGACCTCGCGCCGCGCGCTGCTCGACTCGCTCGCGGGCACGGACACGCTCGTCCTGGGCACCCACTTCGCCCCGCCCACGGCGGGCCGCGTCGTCACCCACGAGGGCGCCTACCGCCTCTCCCCCGTCCCGGCCGACGCACACCGACAGCCCTCGCCCACTTCCTCCGCCGACGCCGGGACGCTCGAATGAGAAATTGATCTCGAACGAGGAACCAACCATGCTGAGATCGAGGCGGCGGCCGCGCCGCCCCGTCACCACCAGGCGCGGCGCACCCGCAGGCTCCCGGTGTCGACGCAGCCGGCGCCGTTGACGACCTCCTCGGTGTCCAGGCTCCAGCCGACGACGCCGTTGCCCTTGCGTCCGAGTTCGATGAGGTGCTGGGACGTGTTCCGGGTGCCTTCCTGCACCTGGCACTCCAGGACCGACGTCCACGCCTTCCCGTCGACCGCCGACGCGAAGGCGAGCAGCGGCAGGGCGACGACGGTCAGCAGCAGCGACGCCACCTGTTCGACCCGGTACCCGCGCACGACCCCCTGCCGCAGCGCGTACGCCACGACCCCGGTGCCGAGCCCCCACCAGGGACCGTAGAAGCAGGCGGCGATGATGCCCACGGCGACCGGATTGACGACGGTGAGCGCCACCCGCCGTGCCGTCTGCGCCGCCCCGCTCCCCTTCGGCACACTGCCGCGCGAGGCGAAGAGGGCGAACACGACGCGGGACACCACGACGCCGAACACCGAGCCGAGGGCGGGTTCGGTGAGCAGCATGCCGATGAGCACGTCCGGCCAGTTGCCCAGCTCCATCCCGACGAACACGTCACGGGCGGGCTCGCCACCGCCGACCGTGTAGGCGACCTTCACGGCGGGGATCGCGAGGGCGAGCGCCATCAGGAGCGTGTGTCCGGGCCCGCCCTTCCGGTCTAGGGACTGCTCCTGCGGTGGGGGCGCGTGTTCGTCGCGTGCGGCGGTGCCAGACATGCGGGCCATGAAACAGGGACTGGCCCGCCGATGGACGGAGCCACGCGCCCCGGCCACCCGCATGAGCCACCGCGTGGCCGGGGCTACACGTCGATCACCAGATCCTCCTGTGGCGTCGAACAGCACAGCAGGATCTTGTCGTTGGCGATCTCGCGGGGGCGGATGCCGCCCGCGTGCCGCATGTCGACCGAGCCGGACAGGAGGGTCGTCTTGCAGGTTCCGCACATGCCCTGCGCGCAGGACGCGGGGAGCGTGATGCCCTCGCGGGCGGCGGCCGCCAGGACGGGGGTCTCGGCGTCGCACTCGATGGTGCGTCCGGTGCGGGCCAGTTGGACCTTGAAGCCGGTGCCGACGCCGGGTTCGGGTTCGGCTGCCACCGGCGGCTCGAACGTGAAGCTCTCCTCGTGGTGGTGGGCCATGTCGAAGCTCTCGGAGGCGAGCATGTCGCGTACCGCCCGCATGTAGCCGGCCGGTCCGCAGGTGAACACCTCGCGTTCCGAGAGGTCGGGGGCGAAGGACCGCAGCATCTGCGCGTTCAGCTGCTCGCCGTGGTCGTCGAGGACGTGGCGTATCCGGAAGTTGGGGGACGCGGCCGCGATGAAGTCCAGTTCCCGGCGGAAGATGATGTCGTCGAAGGTGCGGGCGCTGTGGACGAAGACGACGTCCACGGGGTGGGCCAGGTCGTACAGCGCCCGGGTCATCGACATCAGCGGGGTCACTCCGCTGCCCGCCGACAGGAACAGGTACTTCGGGGCGGGGTGCTGGTTGATCGTGAACTGTCCGAGGGGGCCGCGCGCCCACACCGTGCCGCCGGGGGTCAGGTGGTCGTGCAGCCAGTTGGACACGTGCCCGCCGGGGACCCGTTTCACCGTGATGGTGGCGAGGTCGGGGCGGGTGGGCGCCGAGGAGAGGGTGTAGCAGCGCTCGACGGGCTCTCCGTCGATGTCCAGGCAGAGGGTGAGGAACTGGCCGGGGTCGTGGCGGAAGAGCCGCGGTTCGGTGGGGGCGAGGACGAAGGTCCGCACGTCCGCCGTCACGTCGTGGACCTGCTGGCACACCAGCAGGCCGTCGGCCCAGGCGGGCGGAAGTCCCGCCGCGGTCAGCGTCGCTGTCGTCATGGCCCCTCCAGGTGTGCCGTGAGCCGGTTGATGTACCAGGTGACGAAGTCCTCGACCTGGGATTCGGTCGGGCTGTAGGGGCCCGGGACGTACGCGGGGCTGCTGACGCCCAGTTGGGCCCGCGAGACGAAGACCGCGTCCTGTTCGTTGGTGGCCACCCAGACGCCGGTCAGGGTGTCGAGGTCGTAGTCGATGCCCTCCTCGGCGTCCGCGTGCACGAGCCATGTGGTGCGTACGAGGGTGCGGTCCGCGGCGAGCGGGACGACGGAGAACAGCACCGCGTGGTCCGCCGAGAAGTGGAACCAGGCGTTGGGTTGCAGATGGAGGCCGAGGTGACCGAGGCGCGCGGTCGGGAAGTCGGCCAGCAGGCGGCGTACGGCGGCCTTGCCGTCGGGGGTGAAGGACTCCCCCGCGAGGTCGAGCGGTTCGCGCTGGACGCGGAAGCCGGTGGGCCGGTCGACCAGCTCCTCGATGGTGGCGTAGGGCAGGCCCAGTGACTCGTACGTGGCACGGGCCTCGGCGTCGGCCTTCTGGAAGCGCTCGAACGTGGCCCGCATGCCGGGCGGCACCTCGTCCTCGGTGAAGTTGTAGAGCGGGAAGTAGCAGCGCTGGAGTTCGGGGTGGCCCGCGCAGTGGTAGCACTCGCGGTTGTTCTCCATGGTGAGCTTCCAGTTGCCGTGCTCGACGAGGTCGATCTGCCGGGCCACCTTGGCGCGCGCCAGGTTGTGCGGCGCGAGGTAGGGCTCGACGCGGGCCGCGAACTCGTCGAAATCCGCGGGTGGTTCGGGAGCCAGGGACAGGAAGACGAGGCCGGCGACCGTACGTACGTGGACGGAGCGCAGGCCGAAGCACGAGCGGTCGAAGTCGGGCGGCTGCGACTCGGCGTGCAGCAGCGCCCCGTCGACACCGTACGTCCAGTGGTGGTAGCCGCAGACGATGTTGCCGACGGAGCCGCGCTCGTCGTTGAGGATGCGGGCGCCCCGGTGGCGGCACACGTTGTGGAAGGCCCTCACCTCCTCGTCGTCGTCACGGACGACGATGACGGAGTACGGGCCGAGGGTGAGCGTGATGTAGTCGCCGGGCTCCGGGAGTTCGGCCTCGGCGGCCGCGAAGATCCAGCTGCGGGCGAAGACGGCGTCGACGTCGAGGCGGAAGAACGCGTCGCTGACGTAGAAGGGGGCTTCGAGGCTGTGGCCGGGGGCGCGGCGGGCGACGAGGGCGGCGGGTGTGGTGGTGTCGGAGGCGTGAACAGTCATGGTGTCTCTCCGAGGGCTCGTCAGACCGGCAGGCAGAGGCGCAGCGCGTCGTACACGGCGGCGTGGATGTTGCGGCTGGTGACCGCGTCGCCGATGCGGAACAGCTGGTAGCGGCCAGCCGGGTTGCGGACGACGGTCTGTGTCTCGCGGGCGAGGAGGGCTCGGTGGTCGACCTCGCCGAGGTTGCGGGAGGCGGGCAGCAGGTCGGTGTAGAGCTCGTCGTTGGGCAGGGTGCCGTGCTCGACGACGACGTGGTCGACGACGCGTTCGGTCTCGGTGCCGGTGTACTCGCTGAACAGGGTCGCCACCAGCCGGCCGCCCTCGCCCCGGCGCACGGAGCGCAGCCGCCGCGCGAGCGTGACCGTGACGTCGTGCTCGGTGAACGCCCGCAGGTAGGCAGGGGAGTTCATGCTGCCGACGTCCGGCGCCAGCGTGCGCTCCGGTGTCACGTACTCCAGTCGGGCGCCGTGCGTGGCGAGCAGTTCCGCGGCGTCCATGGCCGGGTAGCCCCCGTGGTCGTCGTAGATCAGGACGTCCTTGCCGGCACGCGGGCGCAGGGAGCCGGACATCACGTCCCAGGTGTCCGCGACGAGCCCCTCCCCCGCGGTGAGGAAGGAGCGGTTGGGGAGGCCGCCGGTGGCCACGATGACCAGGTCGGGGCGTTCGGCGAGCACGTCCGACGCTTCGGCGTACGCGCCCAGGCGCAGGTCGACGCCGAGGTGTTTGCACTCGGCGACGCGCCAGTCGACGATGCCGAGGAGATCCTGGCGGCGGGTGTTCTGCGCGGCGAGCCGGATCTGTCCGCCCGCCTGGTCGCCCGCTTCGAACAGCACGACGTCGTGGCCTCGTTCGGCCAGGACACGGGCGGCCTCCAGGCCCGCGGGGCCGCCGCCGACGACAACCGCCTTGCGGCGCGGCCCCGTTGTGGCCGGGACGGTGTGGGGGATCTGGAGTTCACGGCCGGTGGCGGGGTTGTGGATGCACTTGGTGTCCCCGGAGTCGTAGATCGCGTCCAGGCAGTAACTCGCCCCGACGCAGGGGCGGATGCGGTCCTCCTCACCGGAGGTGATCTTGGCGACGAGGTGCGGGTCGGCGATCTGCGCGCGCGTCATGCCGACGAGGTCGAGGAGGCCTTCACGCAGGGCGTGCCGGGCGGTGGCGGGGTCGGCGATGCGGGCGGCGTGCATGACCGGGATGTCGAGGCGGCGGCGTATCTCGCCGGTGAAGTCGAGAAAGGGGCCGAGCGGGGTGCCCATCGACGGGATCGTCCGCGACAGGGAGGCGTCGGATTCGATGGTGCCGCGGATGGCGCTGATGAAGTCGATGCCGTCGGCGGTGAACTGCTCGGCGGCGGCGAGCCCTTCGGCGAACGTGAGGCCGCCGGGGACGGCTTCGTCCAGGGCCATGCGGATGCCGACGACGAAGTCGGGGCCGACCGCCTCGCGCACCGCCCGGATCACACGGCGGGGGAAGGCCATCCGGTGTTCCAGGTCGCCGCCGTATTCATCGTCGCGGCGGTTGGTCGCCGGGGAGAGGAACCCGTCGAAGAAGTGGCCGTACGACTGCAACTCGATGCCGTCCAGGCCGCCTTGTTCGCAGCGCACCGCCGCGGCCGCGTAGTCGGCGACGATCCGGTCCAGGTCCCAGGGCTCGGCGGCCTTGGGGAATGCACGGTGTGCGGGTTCGCGCAGCGGGGAGGCGGCGACCACCGGCAGCCAGTCCCCCGCGTAGTTGCTGGTGCGGCGCCCGAGGTGGGTGACCTGGCACATGACGGCCGCGCCCTCCGCGTGCACGTCGTCGGCGAGGAGGCGCAGCCAGGGCACGATCTCGTCGCGGTAGAGCAGCAGGTTGCCGAACGAGGGCGGGCTGTCGGGCGAGACGACCGCGGAGCCGCCGATCATCGTGAGGCCGACGCCGCCGCGGGCCTTCTCCAAGTGGTAGGCGCGGTAGCGGTCCTTGGGCAGTCCGTCCTCACCGAAGGCGGGCTCGTGGGACGTGCTGACCACCCGGTTGCGCAGGGTGAGGTGCTTCAGCTGGAACGGCTGGAGCAGGGGATCCAGGTTCGTGTTCGGTGCGCGCACGACAGCTCCAAGGGAGGCAGGGAAGCTCTGTGGCCCGGATGTGACGGGGATGGCCCCGGATGTGATGTGGGGGACGACCTCGGATGCGAGGGACGACCCCGGATGTGACGGCGGGGGACAACGGGGATGGCGGCGTGGCGACGACGTCGCCACGTTCCCGTTTCGCGATACGAAACAACAACGCGATGCGAGACAAATGTGCGGCGCACGTGACCGCGTCGTCAACCCCTACCGCTGCGTAATCAGCCGCGCCGGATGTAGCCCTTGCGCCACGAGATCTTCTCGCCGGCCGCCACCAGCTGTTCGGCGAGCCCGGAGATCGTGTGGTCGTTGATCCGGAACGTCGGCCCCGAGACGGTCACGGTGGCGATGACCTCGCCGTTCAGCGACCTGATGGGGGCGGACAGCGAGGCGAGCCCGATCTCCAGCTCCTCGCTGATGACGCCGTAGCCCAGTTCGCGCACCCCTTGCAGCTGCTCCTTCAGGAGCGCCGGGTCCGTGATGGTGTGCGGCGTGAACTCCTCCAGCGGCTGCTCGAGGATCTCGGCGGCCTCCGGCTGCGGCATGTGCGCCAGGAAGACCTTGCCCGCCGACGTGGCGTGCAGGGGCGTGCGCTTGCCGACCCAGTCGATGCTGGTGATGGCCGCGTTGCCGAGCACCTGGTCGATGCTGATGACGGCCTCGCCGTCGTAGACCGCCACGTTCACCGTCTCGCCGACTGCGGCGGCGAGCTCCTGGCAGACCGGCCGGCTCAGCAGCGACAGGTCATTGCCCTTGGTCGCGCCGCCCGCGAGCTCGACCACGGTGTAGCCGATGCGGTAGCTGCCGCGCTCGCTGTCCTGCTCGACGAGGCCGCGCGCCTCAAGGGTGGCGAGCAGTCGGTACACGGTCGACTTGTGGATGTCCAGGGCGTCGGCGATCTCGGTGACGCCGGACGGCCCCTGCACGGCCAGCACTTGGAGGATCGAGACCGCTCGGTCCACCGACTGCACCGACGTGTCTCGCGCGCGACCTTTGCTGCTCATACGTGGAGCCTATCCAGGAAGTGCCTGCGCACACCGGTGACGATCGCGGGCGGGCGCGGGCGGCGCCGTCGGAAGGGCTCAGCCCTAGGTCCTGTCGTCAAACTCCCGTCGTCGCCCGAAGGGCGGCCCGGCGGCGTCTGGTGCGTGCGATCGCAAGGCGCCGGGAAGTCCTAGTAGCGGAGCTACTCGGACTTTTCGGCAACGCCGCGAGCGTGCGTGCCAGACGCCGCCGGGCAGACGGGAGTTTGACGACAGGACCTAACCACCGGGGAGTACGCGGCAGAGGAAGTCACGGACCAGCGGGACGACCTCGTCGAGGTGGGTCTCCAGCAGCCAGTGTCCGCCGTCGAGCAGGTGCAACTCGGCCTCGGGGAGGTCGCGGTGGTAGGCGCGGGCGGCGCCTTCGGGCATGTATCCGTCGTGCGGACCCCACACGATGAGCGTCTCGGGCCGCCGGTCCCGCAGATAGGCCTGCTGGAGCTCGAACCACGCCAGCGTGCTCGGCTGGTCCTCGAGGAGCCGGATCAGGTTCGCCACCCGGTCGGGGGCCCGCATGAGCGCCCAGTGCAGCGTCCACAGGTCGGGCGGCACCCGGTCCGCGACGTGGTCCGGAAGCTCGCCGGCGAACTCGTCGCGGAAGCCCTCCAGGGTGACGTGGGCGGCGATCCCTCGGCGCGACGCGGGGCCCGGATCGGCCCAGAACCGCCGCAGGGCGTCGTACTTGGGCCCGAACTCGTCCTCGTAGATGTCCCCGTTCTGAATGATCAGTCCGGCCACCCGGTCCGGTTCGCGCATCGCGAGCCGGAGGCCGAACTGGGATCCGTAGTCGTGCAGCCAGATCACGTACCGCCGCAGGTCCAGGGTTTCGGCGAAGTCGTACAGGAAGTCGGCGTAGGCGTCGAAGGTGTAGCCGAACTCCTCCGGCGTCGGGGTGCCGCTGTAGCCGAAACCGGGAAGGTCCGGGGCGACGAGCCGCCATCGGTCGCCCAGCTCGGCCATCAGGTGCCGGTACACGAAGGACGACCCGGGGTAGCCGTGTGGCAGCAGTACCACCGGCCCGTCGTGGGGGCCGCTCTCCCGGTAGAAGGTCTCGATCCCGCCGACCCGGGTGGTGAGGTGCCGCATACATCTCCCTCCTTTCACCAGGTGTCTCATACGTGTACGCGCACACTCAAGGCTCCCCGGCACGATCGGCACATCCGGCACAACTGGATCGCCCGGCCGGCCCTGTGCCGATCGCGCTCAGCCCCGCTTGACCTGACCCCGCCGCCACGAGATCCGCGCGGCGGCCGCGAGCAGCATCCCGGCGAGGACGGGCGCGGTGTCCTCGCGGATGCGGAAGGCGGGCCCGGCGAGGGTCACGGCGGCGACGACCGTGTCGTCCAGGGCGCGCACGGGCGCGGCGAGGGAGACGAGACCGATCTCGTACTCCTCGAACGAGACGGCGTAGCCCCGCTCGCGTACGGCGGCGAGCTCCTTCGCGAGGTGCTCCCGGCGGGTGATGGTGCGGGGCGTGTACCGCTCCAGACGCCTGCCCCGGGGCAGCTCCGCGGGGAGGCGACCGTGCCGGTCGGGGGCGGGGTGGGCGAGGAAGACCTTGCCCGCGGCGCTGGCGTGCAGCGGGCAGCGTCTGCCGACCCAGTCGACGCTGGCGATCGACGCCTCGCCCGCCACCTGGCCGACGGTGACCACGTCGCGGCCCTCGCGGACAGAGACGTTCACGGTGTCGCCCGCGGCCTGCGCCAGCTCCTGGCAGACGGGGCGGCTGAGCAGGAACAGATCGGTGTTCTTCGCGGCAGCGGCGGCGATTTCGGTGAGCGGGTGGCCGATGCGATAGCGGCCCCGGCCCGCGCCCTGTTCGACCAGACCGCGCGCCTCCAGAGTGGCGAGCAGCCGGAACACCGTCGTCTTGTGCACGCCGAGCTGCCCGGCGATCTCGGTGACGCCGCACGGCCCGCGCACGGCCAGGATCTGCAGGACCGACACCGCACGGTCGACGGACTGGACCGCACGGTCACGCGCTCGCCCACGGCTGCCGGTCGTCGCCACAGCACCCTCCAGCTCTCCGCCTCGGCGACCCAACTAGCCGACCGTAGACGTTAATTCGCGGTTGCCCGGATGCAAGAGCCTTGACGCGCCGTCACGATCAACGGCATCGTCACACCGTACTGCACATTTGTTGCGCAATGCGAAACACCAGCCCGGACTTGTTCCAACCGCCCCGCGCGGACCCCTGGAGGTGGGGCACGGTGATCCAAGCAGCACGGCTCAACAAGGTTTTTGAATCCGCCGACAACACGGTGCATGCCGTGCGCGATGTGTCCTTCACCGTCGAACCCGGCGAACTCTTCGTCGTCATGGGCCTGTCCGGGTCCGGGAAGTCGACCCTGCTCAGGATGCTCAACCGTCTCATCGAGCCGACGTCGGGCGAACTCCGCGTCGACAGCCGGGACTTGCTGGCGATGAACGACGCGGACCTGCGCGAGCTGCGCAACCGCAAGGTCAACATGATCTTCCAGCACTTCGCGCTCTTCCCCCACCGCACGGTCCGCGAGAACGCCGCGTACGGCATCCAACTGCGCGGCGGCACCGCCGCCGAGCGAAAGGAGCGCTCCGACTGGGCGCTCAGCACAGTCGGCCTCTCCGACTGGGCCGAGGCCTACCCCAGCGCGCTCTCCGGCGGCATGCGGCAGCGCGTCGGCCTGGCCCGCGCCCTGGCCACGGATGCCGAAGTCATGCTCATGGACGAGCCGTTCAGCGCGCTCGACCCGCTGATCCGCCGGGACATGCAGGACCTGCTGCTCGGCCTCCAGCGCGATCTGCGCCGCACCATCGTCTTCGTCACCCACGACCTCAACGAGGCGATGCGGCTCGGCGACCGGATCATGGTCATGCGGGACGGCGGCGTCGTACAGCTCGGCACCGCGACCGACATCCTCGACTCCCCCGCCGACGCCTACGTACGCGACTTCGTCTCCGACGTCGACCGCTCCCGCGTGTTGACGGCCCGCGCCGTCATGCGCGACCCGTTGACGACGGCCGGCCTCGACGACGCCCCGCGCGACGTCCTTCGCGCCATGGCCGACATCGAGGCAGGCGCCGTCTACGTGCTCGACACCGACGGACTGGTCTCCGGTGTGGCGCACGCCGAGGACATCGCACGGGCCGCCGACGCGGGGCACGCCTCCCTGCGCGACAGCCCGGAGTGCCTGACCGACGCGTACGGACGGGCGGGCCCGGACACGCTGCTCGTGGATCTGTTCCCGGCGGCCGGGCGGTACGCGGTGCCGCTGGCCGTGACCGACGACGACGGGCGGCTGCTCGGCGTCGTACCACGCGCGGCACTGCTCACCGCTCTCTCTGCACCAGAAGCGCCCAACTCCCGCGAAGAGGGCGATACTTCGGAAACATCGGGCAGTACTCAGGAGGAGGTGGCCGATGCTGTTCAGCGTTGATCTCGGCACCCCGGTCAACAAGGCCGTCGACTGGCTGACCGAGAACCTCAGCGGTCTCTTCGACGCCGTCACCACCGTGATGACGGAACTGGTCAACGCGGTCCTCTTCGTGCTGACGGCGCCTCATATGGTGGTCATCATCGCGGTGTTCACCGTTCTCGCGTTCCTCGCCCGCGGCTGGTTCTTCGCCGTCTACACCCTGGGCGCGTTCCTCCTCATCCAGGGCATGGGCCTGTGGACCCCGGCGATGCAGACGCTCGCCGTCGTCGTGGTGGCATCGGTGTTCGCCGTGGTCATCGGGGTACCCATCGGTATCTGGGCCGCCCGAAGTCCGTTGGTCAGCGCCCTGGTTCGGCCCGTTCTCGACTTCCTGCAGACGCTGCCGGTGTTCGTCTACCTCATCCCGGCCGTCTTCTTCTTCGGCATCGGACTCGTCCCCGGCGTCGTCGCCACCATCCTCTTCGCCATCTCGCCCGCCGTGCGCCTCACCGAACTGGGCATCCGGCAGGTCGATCGGGAGGTCGTGGAGGCCGCGCACGCCTTCGGCGCCCGGAACGGGCAGATCCTGCGCGGTGTCCAACTCCCCCTGGCCCTGCCCTCGATCATGGCCGGCATCAACCAGGTCATCATGCTGGCGCTCTCCATGGTCGTCATCGCCGGCATGGTCGGCGCCGACGGTCTGGGGACCATCGTGGTGCGGGGCATCAGCCAGCTCGACGTCGGGATCGGCTTCCAGGGCGGCCTCGCCGTCGTGTTCCTCGCCATCTTCCTCGACCGCACCACCAGTGCCCTCGCCACACCCCGTATACGCCGCTGGCCGGGGCGCGGCCGCACCGGCACGACCCCGGTGGCCGACACGGAGAAGTCGTCCTCTCCCGCCTCGTCCACCACTCCGGTTTCCGCGTGAAGACAGGAGCTCCGCCCATGATCCGCAATCGCCGCCGCCGCACCACCTACCTAGTCGGCTGTACCGCCGCCGCCCTCACCCTGCTCGCCACCGCATGCAGCGGAAACACCTCGAAGGTCGAGGGGGACTCCGACGACGACAGCGGCAGCGGCTCGAAGACGGTCAAGCTGGCCTACGTCGCCGGATGGGACGAGGGAGTCTCCGCGACCTTCCTGTGGAAGCAGATCCTGGAGGACAAGGGGTACAAGGTCGACGTCCGTGACCTGGACATCGCCAGCACGTACACCGGCATCGCCAACAAGCAGGCCGACATCTACCTCGACGCCTGGCTGCCGGTCACCCACGAGACGTATTGGAAGAAGCTCGGCCCCAAGATGGAGAAGCTCGGCACCTGGTACGAGCCGGCCGACCTCAACCTGACCGTCCCCAAGTACATGAAGGACGTCAATACGATCGAGGACCTCAAGGGGAAGTCCAAGGAGTTCGGCGGCAAGATCGTGGGCATCGAGGCGGGCTCCGGCCTGATGCGCCTGACCCGCGACCCCGTGCTGCCGGACTACGGCCTCAAGAGCGAGTACGAGCTCTCCGAGTCCAGCACGTCGGCGATGCTCTCCGCCCTGAAGAAGGCGGTCAAGGACGAGAAGCCGATCGTGGTCACGCTCTGGCGGCCGCACTGGGCGTACACCTCGATGCCGCTGAAGGTCCTCAAGGACACCAAGAAGGCCTACGGCAAGCCCGACAAGGTCCAGATGGTCGCCTCCAAGGGCTACTCCAAGGCCAACCCCGAGGTCGCGGGCTGGCTCAAGAACTTCCACCTCACGAGCAGCCAGCTCGGCAGCCTGGAACTCCTCCTCCAGAAGAAGGGGACGGGCAACGAGCAGGCCGCGGCGAAGGAGTGGATCGCGGACAACAAGCAGCTGGTGGACAGCTGGCTGAAGTGACGTGACACCGGGACCGGGGTGACACCTGCTGCCATGCTGGGCGTATGACGACGATCGCCCAGCTGCGCAAGGCCGCGCTCGCCCTCCCGGAGACCGAGGAGGGAACCCACTTCGGCATGGCCGCCTTCTCCGTACGGGGCAAGGGTTTCGCGTCGCTGACCAAGAACGGGTACGTACAGCTCCGGCTGTCCGAGGACGACACCCGGGCGGCACTCGCCGCGCACGCCGGGGCGGAGGCCGTGCTGCGCTCGGGTGCGCCGATCGGGGTGCGGCTCGCCCTGGCGGACGTGAACGGCAAGGACCTCAACGCGTTGGTGCGGGCGGCCTGGTCGAACCGGGCGCCGAAGCGGCTCGCGGCGGCCGCCGAAGCGACGGGCGACCTTCCGGCCGCCATCGGCAGGCCCGCCACCCGGGCCCTGCTGGGCGCGGGCATCGACACGCTGGAGCGGGTGGCCCGCCATTCGGAGGCCGAATTGCTCGCGCTGCACGGCGTCGGCCCGAAGGCCGTCCGGGTGCTCAAGGAGGAGCTGGCCGACAAGGGCCTGGGCCTGCCGTCCTGAACCCGCTAGCCGTCACGCAGCCGGAGCAGATACGTCGCGGTCAGCGCCACGGCGCGGTCTTCGTCCGCCGACAGCTCGACGAGCGCGCGCGTCGCCGTCGCCCCCGGGATACCGGCGAGCGCCTGCGTGAGCCGGCCGCGGGCGGGGGCTTCGGTGGCGGGGTGGCCGAGGCGCTCGACGAGGGCGGCGGCGATGCGCTCGGCCGGGGCGGAGGCGTCCGCCGACACCGTGTCGCCCGCCCCCGCGGTCGCACCCCGTGCGGTGACACCCGCCGATCCGGTGGCGTCAGCCGACGCGGGGGCGACCGCCAGTACGCTCAGCGCGTCCGCTGCGTCCGTGTCGTTCCTGCCCGCAACGATCATCTCGATCAGCTCCGGGACCGCGTCGGTCGCTCCCCGGTTGCCGAGGGCCACGGCGGCGCGCGCCCTGACCACGGGGTCGGGGTCCGCGAGGGCGTGCCGGAGTTCCGCGGTGGCCTCGTCGCCGGGCAGCTCGGCGAGGCACTGGGCCGCCCGCTCCCGTACGGCGGCGTCCGGCGAGCCGAGCGCCTCCACCAGCAGCGGCAAGCTGTGGGCGCCGCCCGAGCGCACCAGCGCCCAGCGCAGCGCCCCGGCGACATTCGTGTCCGTCTCGCTCAACACCGCCTCGACCAGGGCCGCCACGGGCAGCGCGTCCTGGCCGCCCGACGAAAGCGCTGCCCGCTGCCGCGCGTCGGCGCTCTTCGAGCTCAACGCCTGTAGCAGCGCGACGACTTGGAGCACCTCCTCCCAGTCGCCGGGCTCCGCCGCGTCGATCCGGTTGAGACGCGTGAGCAACTCGGTCTCGGCCGCGATGCGTTCGCGCGTCTGCCGGATGAGATCGCCGACGAGCGACGCGGGCGCGAAGCCGGGTTCGTCGAGCGCCCGGCCGATCTCGCGCAGCGAGAGCCCCAGCGACCGCAGGCTCTCGATGTGGAAGATCCGCCGGATGTCGTCGCCCGAGTACTCCCGGTACCCGGAGCCCGTCCGTTCCGAGGGTTTCACCAGGCCCAGCGACTCGTAGTGCCTGAGCATGCGGGCACTGACCCCGGACCTTCGCGCCACCTCACCGATCAACACACTTCATCGTCCACCACGGGAGCCCCGTCGAGCGCCACGACGCGCTTCGCCTCCTCGATCGCGAAGCCGAACCCGGTGTCCGGGTCGCGCAGCACCTGTTGCGTGGCGAGCGCGTGCGCCCGCACGGCCGGGTCGGAGGAGATCGCCGCGGCGCGCAGCACGGGCATCACCACGTCACCGAGGTCGACCAGGGCCCGGCCCAGGCTCAGCTGCGTCTCCCGCCCTCCCCGGCCGAGCTGCGTCGCGAGTACGTCGGCGAGGGCGGCCTTCTCGCTGTCCGTGTCGTCGCCCACGCCGTCGTCCGGTACGAGCACGACGGCCGCCCGCCAGGCACTGCGCGCCACCTCGTCGTCGGCGTCCGTCAGCAGCTCCCGCGTGATCACGGGCCAGGCCTTCCGGTCGCCGATCTTCGAGAGCGTGTGCAGCGCCTGGCTCCGCGCCTGCGCCGGCCCCGAGCGCACCTCGCGCAGCAGCGCGGGGAGCGTCAGGGCCGCCGGGTGGCGGGTGAGCGCCCAGGTCAGCATGTCGCGGACGTAGAACTCCGGCTCGACCGCACACCGCTCGACGAGCGTGCCGACGAACCCCGGGTCGGGCGCCGAGCCGACCGCCATCGCGGCCCGCAGCCGCACCGACGCATCGCGGTCCGCCAGCCCCCGCAGTGCGCGCAAGGCCTCCGTGTCCTGCCCAGTGATCATGATCGAGACCACCTCCTCGATCAGCAGTGAAGACCTTGTCACCGTGTCAAGGTCAAACGCGCAGCGGCGGCACCGCCGGAACCTCGATCGCGTTCTCGATGTCGGCGTCCGTCAGCTTGAAGGCCTCGGGGTAGGCGTAGCGGCGGGTGCGGCGGTCGGGTTCGCTCGTGCGCCAGGTGAAGAGGCAGCGGGTGCACTGGAGCACGTCCCACGCTCCGGGGACCGGGGACGTGGCGAGGCGGGTGACGGTGTCGGCCGGGCAGCGCGGACACTCGGCGCCGTCAACCAGCTTGCTGTTCATGAGCGTTGGCCTTTCTGGAGAGAGAAAGAGTGAGAAGGAGAGAGGGACGGCGGGGTCAGTGGCGGGCCGCGATCATGTCCTGCAGACGCTTCGCCCACTCGGCCGTCTCGGGCAGGTCCTTGGCCGGCGTGGAGAAGTTGCCGCGGACGTCGGGTGCCACCGGGGTCGTCGCGTCGATGATCATCTTGCTGGTGATGCCGGCGGGCTGCGCGGCGGGCGCGAGTTCGAGGACCGACAGGTTCGGGATGACGACGACGTCGTCCTTCGGATTGACCTTCGCCGACATGGCCCACATGACCTGCGGCAGGTTGAACGGGTCCACGTCCTCGTCGACGACGATCACCTGGGCCACGTATCCGAGCCCGTGCGGGGTCGTCATCGCGCGCATGCCGACGGCCTTGGCGAACCCGCCGTACCGCTTCTTCGTCGAGATGATCACCATCAGGCCGTGCGTGTACATGGCGTTGACGGCCTGCACCTCGGGGAACTCCGCGCGCAGCTGCTTGAGCAGCGGCACACAGGTGTTGGGGCCGACGAGGTAGTCGCACTCGGTCCACGGCATGCCGAGGTAGAGGGACTCGAAGACCGGGTTCGTCCGGTACGAGACGCGGTCGACGCGGATGACGGGCATGCGGCGGCCGCCCGAGTAGTGGCCGGTGAACTCCCCGAAGGGGCCCTCGATTTGACGCTTGCGGGACTCGATGACGCCCTCGATGACGACCTCGCTGCCCCACGGCACGTCGAAGCCGGTGAGCGGCGCGGTGGCGATCGGGGCGGGCGCACCGCGCAGCGCGCCGGCCATCTCGTACTCGCTCTGGTCGTACGCCATCGGCATGCCGGCGACGATCGCCATCACCGGGTCGTTGCCGAGGGTGATGGCGATGGGCAGGTCCTCGCCGACCTCCTCGGCCTTGCGTAGGTGCTGGGCGACGTCGTGCATCGGGACGGGCTGGAAGGCCAGCCGGTTCGCGCCGATGACCTCGATGCGGTACGTCCCGACGTTCTGCTTGCCGAAGTTGTCCGGGTCCTCGGGGTCGCGGGAGACGACGGCGGCCTTGTCGAGGTAGAAGCCGCCGTCACCGTCGTTGAGGCGGAACAGTGGAAGGACGGAGAAGAGGTCGACGTCCTCGCCCTCCTGGGTGTTCTCGCGCCAGGGCGCGTCCTCGCGGCGTTCGGGGGCGACGGGGAAGGCGTCCCAGCGGCGCGCGAACTCCTCGACCTGCTCCTTGACCGGGGTGTTCTTCGGCAGTCCGAGCGCGAGGGCGTGGTTGGCCCAGGAGCCGTGCACGTTCAGCGCGATACGGGCGTCGGTGAAGCCCTTGACGTTGTCGAACCAGAGGGCGGGGGCGTTCTCGCCGATGCGGCCCGTCGCGTTGGCGGCGGCCGCGAGGTCGGGCTCGGGCAGCACCTCGTCGGAGATGCGCAGCAGCTGGCCCTCCTTCTCCAGGGTGCCGAGGAAGCTGCGCAGATCGTCATAGGGCATGGGTAACTCCTGTGTTCTGTACGGAGGTTGTGGAGTCGGCCGCGGTGCGGGCGGCGCGGGCGGCGCGCATGCCGGCCCAGCGCTCGGCGGCCGGGGCGGGCAGGTCGAACTGGTCGAGGACCCGCGCGACGATGTGGTCGACGATGTCGTCGATGGTGCGCGGGTTGTTGTAGAAGGCGGGCATGGGCGGCACCAACTGCACGCCCATGCGGGCGAGTTCCAGCATGTTCCGCAGGTGGATCTCGCTCAGTGGTGTCTCGCGCGGGACGAGGACGAGCTTGCGCCGCTCCTTGAGGACGACGTCCGCGGCGCGTGCCACGAGCCCTTCGGCGTAGCCGGCGCTGATCCCCGCGAGCGTCTTCATCGAGCACGGGACGATGACCATGCCGTCGGTGCGGAAGGAGCCGGAGGAGATGGTGGCGCCCTGGTCGTCGGGGTGGTGTGTCACATCGGCGAGCGCCGAGACCTCCGCCGCCGAGCGGCCGGTCTCCAGCTCGATGGTGGTGCGCGCCCAGCGGGAGAGCACCAGATGTGTCTCCACGTCCGGCAGCTCGCGCAGACATTCCAGTAGCCGGACACCGAACGGAGCTCCCGTCGCCCCGGTCATTCCCACGACCAATCGCACAGGACACTCCTCACACGTCGCTGACCTGTGCTTTCACGCTAGGCGGCGGGACGGGGTCGGTAGCGGTACGCTCGGGACTCACGATGGGGAAAATCAGACAGGTACGGCGCCTGGGACGTGCGGCAGGTGCGGAACGTCCCGATGTCAGGGACCTCGAATACACGCCGAACGTCGGAGCGCCGACCGGGGTGGAGGTCGAGGAGCTGGCCGACCTCCACGACCGCTCGCTGCGCCACGGCAACGATCCGTACGCACCGCTGCGGCCCGCGTTCCACCAGTTGATCGGCGCGCGCGAGCGTCCGCTGCAGGTGGCGGTGGACTTCGTCGAGTACGAGCTGCGGCCCGGTTCGTGGCTGTGGATCCGGCCGGGTCAGGTGCAGCGCTTCGGCCGGGACCTGCGGACGGCGGACGGCGTGGATGTGGTCTTCAAGGCGGGGTTCCTGCCACCCGCGATCGTCTCGGCCGCGCACATGGACCCGCCGTACGAACAGCGTCCGCTGACGCCGGAGGGACCGGACGCGGAGGGGGTGCGGCGGGCGCTCGACCACCTCGCGTACGAGTACGGGGCGATGGCCTCGCTCCCCCTCCAGGCGCACGCCGAGGTGCTGCGGGCGCTGCTGTCGGTGCTGGTGATGCGCCTCGCGAAGGTACGCGCCCCGAAGCCGGGCCCCGCCGCTGTGTCCAGCACCTTCCACCGGTTCCACGCGGCGGTGGAGCGCGACCACGCGGTGACCCGCCGGGTCGAGGACTACGCGTCGGCCCTCGGCTACAGCCCCCGCACCCTGACCCGCGCCACGCTCGCGGCGGCGGGCCGCACCGCGAAGCAGTACGTGGACGACCGGGTCCTCCTGGAGGCCAAGCGCCTGCTGTGGCACAGCGGCCTCCCGGCGAAGGAGGTGGCGGGCCGCCTCGGCTTCGACGACCCGAGCGACTTCACGAAGTTCTTCCGCCTGCGGACGGGGGTGACACCGGGGGCATTCCGGTCGAGCCCTTGAACGCGGAGCGCCGCGGGCCTCCTCACACCGCCCGCCCGCGATGCTCGAACCACTCCGGCGCGAGGACCGACATCACGACGGCGTCCACCCGCTCCCCGTCCCACAGCAACGCGTCCCGCAGCACCCCTCCGACGACGAAGCCCACCTTCTCGTAGGCGCGGCGGGCCCGCGGATTGAACGCGTACACCTGCCATGACCGTGACGGGTTCGATGAGGCCCGGCCTGGGGCTCGAGGCGACGCGGCTGAACGTCGGGGGCGACTGCGAGAAGCTTGGGCTGCACCGCATCTCGCTGGACTAACGTTCAACCGCGCCACCTGCGGGTCCTTTGGGCTTGAGGCGGAATGCCCGGACCGGCACGCCGCGATCACGATCAGCCATGTCCGCCGTGTGCCGGATCAACAGCCCTTGCCGGTACCGGGCCGGACCGATACGGCGCCGGGTGGCCCGTCCCCCGTGGGGCGGGCCCCCCGGCAGTGGAGCGGGGGTGTCTCAGCGGCGGATTTCCTTGATCTTGAGCATCTTGGTGATGACCTTGTCGAGTTCGCCGTCGTCGAAGACCTTCTTCCAGTCGTCCTTGACGATGGAGTCCCGGCCGTAGTCCATGGCGATCAGGCACGCGTCGGAGAAGGGGTTGTCGCCCTTGAGGGTGTTGGCGAGGGCGACCTGGGTGTGACCGAGGAGCATGGCGCGGGCCGCCTTCTCCGGGACGCCGACGGTGTGCACGGTCTCGTGCAGCGCCTCGTTGAGCAGCGCGCCGACCATGCACGCGATGGTCTCGACGAGCGTCGGCTCCAGGACGGCGAGCTGCTTGACGGTGACCCAGTGGACGTCGACGACCGGCGCGTACATGACGCGGATGACGGACCCGGCGAGCGCCTGCTTGGCCTCGTCGCCGCCCTCGTACGCGGCGACGACCTCCTGCGGCGCCGCGATGCCACCGAAGGTGTCGTCGAGCTCGGCCTGCGTCTTGCGCTGCAGGAAGACGGACGGGTGACAGGGATGCGCGCACACGTAGTGCACGTCGGCGCGCGGGTGCAGCAGGCCCGCGTACGCGGCCGCCGGGTCGAGGGTGAGGACGACGGCGCCCGGCTTCAGGAGCGGGACGAGCTGCTCGGAGACCTTGCCGAGGACGATGTCCGGCACGGCAAGGATCAGGACGTCGGCCTGCTGGGCCGCCGCCTCGGAGTCGGTCAGCTCACGGCCGAGCGAGCGGATCAGCTCCTGGCCCTTGGGCGAATTCTCGGAGAAGAGGACGGTGAAGTCGCTCTTGACCAGGTTGTTGGAGACACGCTGGCCCATCTTGCCGGCGGCCCCGATGACGGCAACGGTCGTGTTGTTCTCGGCGGCCATGTTCATTCGCCCTTCAGGAGTGTGCTGATGCTGTGCTTGGTCCACTGGTGTTCGAGCTCGGCGGTGACATCGAAGCCACCGTCCTGCCACGGGAGCCAGTGCTCCACGATCTGGTTGACCGACGCGGGGTCCGGGGCGTTCGCGCGGACCGCGGCGATCATGGCGGAGTAGTCGAGCAGCCCCGTGCCGAGCGGGGCACCCGCGTAGGTGAAGCCCACCCAGCCGTCCCTGCGGCTGAACGCGAAGTCCTTGACGTGCACGTTCACCACGTAGGGTGCGGTCAACTCGACGACCTGGGACGGGTGTTCCAGGCGGGCCACGCAGTTGCCCGGGTCGACGACGATGCCGAGGCGGGGGCTGTTCACGGTGCGGACGACGTCGACGAGGTCGGCGGTGGCGACCTGCTCGTAGGTCTCCAGGCCGAGCGTGACGCCCTGCTCCTCATAGCCGCCGATGGCCTGCTTCAGCAGGGCGACCGACTCTTCGACGCCGGGCTTGTGGTCGGCGGTGTGCAGCATGGAGCGTACGAAGGTCACGCCGAGCCGCTCCGCGATGCGCAGGTAGCGCTCCAGGTGGTCCGGCGCGATGCCGCGCGTGCCGAGTTCGAGGGTGACACCGAGGTCGGCGGCCGTCGCCTTCAGCTCGGCGAGCTGCGCGTCGTCGTAGGACTCGATCGGCGCGTAGTCGCAGATCTGGAAGACCTGGCCGCCGAGCCGGTGGATGTCCCGGAGCATGTCCAGGGCCGTCATCGGCTGCGGCGCGCGCGAGGAGATACGCCAGAAGTACGCGTAGGTGCTGATGCCGTACGCCATGTCATGCCACCTCCGTACGGGCGGCCGCGGGCTCGATCTCGTCGAGGATGCGGCCGACGGCCTCCGGGTCGTGGGCGAAGCGGCCAAGGAAGAGGCCGCCGACGGCGCCGCCGAGGCGGGTGAGCAGGCCGGGGCCCGCGCTGCCGCCGTAGATCACGGTGGAACCGGCGTGCTGGGGGCGGGAGTTCAGCCACTCCCCCAATGCCGCGCACACCGTGGTGATGTGCTCGGGAGAGGCCGGCTCGGGCGCGCCGATGGCCCACTGCGGCTCGTAGGCGAGGACGACCTGCCCCTCCAGGCCGTACAGCAGGCGGGCGGCCTCGGCGACGGTGCGACGCGCGGCCTCCTCCGGCTCCACGGGGTCGAGTTCGCCGACGCACAGGACCGGGGTGAGGCCGTTGCGCAGCGCGGCCGCGGTCTTCGAGGCGACGACCGTGTCACCCTCCCCGTACAGGCGGCGGCGCTCGGCGTGCCCGACCTCGGCGTAGCGGCAGCCGATCTCCTTGAGGAGCGGCCCGGACACCTCGCCCGTGTAGGCGCCCACGTCCTCCGTGGCGATGTCCTGCGCGCCGACGTCGACTCCGCTGCGCGCGAGGATCCCGGCCACCGGAACGATCGCCGGGAAGGCGGGCAGCACGAAGAGGCGGGCGGCGCCGCTGGTGACGGCCGGGTGCCGGTCCGTCAACTGCACGATGCGGCGGGACCAGTTGAGGGTCTCGTGGTGGCCGAAGTACATCTTCAGGCTCACCCCGAGCAGGACGGGGGCGTTCATCAGGCGGCCTCGGACCCGGTGGACTCGTTCTCGTAGTCGCTCATCAGCTGGACCTTCGCCGCGGACGCGGAGGTCTCGTCGAAGCGGTAGGTGAGCCACTCGGCGGCGAGGCGGCGGGCCAGTTCGATGCCGACGACGCGCTGGCCGAAGGTGAGCACCTGGGCGTTGTTGGAGAGGATCGCGCGCTCCACGGAGAAGGAGTCGTGCGCGGTGACGGCGCGAATGCCCTTGACCTTGTTGGCGGCGATGGCGACACCGAGTCCCGTGCCGCACACCAGGAGCGCCCGGTCGGCCTCGCCGCGGGCCACCATCTCGGCGGCGGCGATGGCGACCTTCGGGTAGGCGGTGTGCCCGTCGGCGTCCACGCCCACGTCGGTGACCGACTCGACCAGGTCGCTCGCCCGGAGGTCCTGCTTCAGCGCCTCCTTGTACTGGAATCCGGCGTCGTCGCAGCCGACGACGATCCGCAGCTTGTCACTCATCTCAGCGTTCCTTAACGGGAGTTGCCTGCAAGGGGGTTGCTTGCACGCGGGCTACTTGCAGGAGGGTTACTTGCACGGGGCGAGCGCGCCGTGGACGGCGCGGACGATCAGGGCGAGGGAGTGGGCGCCCGCGTCGGGGGTGCCCAGCGACTTCTCGGCGTGGGGGCGGGCGCGACCCATCTTGGGCAGCAGGTGGGCGGTGTCGCGCGCGGAGCGCTCCGCCGCGGTGGCGGCGGTGTCCCACGCGGCGGCCAACTCGGCGCCCGCGTCGACCTGTTGGCCCAGCGTCTCGGCGAAGGGCACGAGGACGTCGACCATGGTCTTGTCGCCGACCTCGGCGCCGCCGGTCCTGCGGACGCCGTCGGACGCCTGCTGGACTCCGTGGGCGACAGACGCCGGGGTCGGCCGTTCGGTATCGCCGAGCGCGTCGCCGAGCGCGCGCAGGACGATGCCCCACAGGGCGCCGGAGGTGCCGCCCGCCTTGTCGGCCCAGGCGTCGCCCGCGGCGGTCAGCAGGGAACGGGCTCCCGCGCCGGCCTCGCGGGCGCGGTGGGCGGCTTCGTAGGCGCCGGTCGAGCCGCGCTGCATGCCGATGCCGTGGTCGCCGTCGCCCGCGACGGCGTCGATGCGGCCGAGTTCGTCGGCGTGCGTGTCGACGGTGTCCTTGAGGCGGCGCAGCGCGTCGAGCGCGGTCGCCGCGGCCTGCCGGGACTCCTCGCTCGCCGTGTAGGCCTCGGGCCCCTCCTCGGTCTCGTACGACTCCTCGTCGGCGGCGGCCGCTTCGGGGACGGTGCCCTTGCGATACGCGGGGGTGTCGGCCGGGGCGGTCCACAGGGCTTCGAGGGAGTCGTCGAGCCACGTCAGGGTGAGGGAGATGCCGGCCATGTCGAAGCTGGTGACGAGTTCGCCGACCTCGGGGTCGACGGCCGTCACACCCGCTTCGTCGAGCAGCTGCGCGACCCTGCGGTAGACGACGAACAGCTCCTCGTACTTCACGGAGCCCAGGCCGTTGAGGATCACCGCGGCGCGCTGACCGTCCGGCGCCCCGATTCCCTCCGGGAGTTCCTTGAGGAGGGTGGCGACGAGGAGTTCGGCGGCCTCGTCCGCGGTGGGAACGGGCTCCTCGCCGATGCCGGGCTCGCCGTGGATGCCGAGGCCGACGGCCATCCGGTCCTCGGGGACCGTGAACAGCGGGTGGTCGGCGCCCGGGAGCGTACAGCCGGAGAAGGCGATGCCGAAGGAGCGGGTGCGGTCGTTCGCGTGGGCGGCGAAACGCGCCACCTCGTCGAGGGACCTGCCCTGTTCGGCGGCGGCAGCGGCCACCTTGAAGACGGGCAGGTCGCCGGCGATGCCGCGCCGCTTGTGGGCCTCTTCGGGGCCCGCGCTGGATATGTCGTCGGTGACGGCGAACGTCCGCGTCGGTATGCCCTCGCCGGTCAGCCGCTCGGCGGCCTGCCCGAAGTGCAGGACGTCGCCCGCGTAGTTGCCGTACATGAGCAGCACACCGCCGCCCGACTGCGCCGCCTTGGCGACGCCGCGGATCTGCTGGGCGGAGGGCGAGGCGAAGACGTTGCCGACGGCGGCGCCGTGCGCGAGGCCCTGCCCGACGAGGCCGGAGAACGCCGGGTAGTGGCCGGATCCGCCGCCGATGACGACGGCCACCTGGCCGGGGGTCTTGGCGGTGGCGCGGACCACGCCGCCGGTGACGGGACGCACCCAGCGGCGGTGGGCGGCGGCGAAGCCTTCGAGCGCTTCGTCGGCGAAGGCGGCGGGGTCGTTGTGGAGGCGGGTCATCGCTGGTTCTCCGGGAGGGACGAGGTGCTGGTGGGCGCGCGGCGGGCGAGGACGACCATCAGCGCGGCCGACAGCAGCATGAAGAGGCCGACGAGGTAGAGCGGTACGTAGTAGTCGCCCGTCCAGTCCTTGAGCCAGCCGGTGATGTAGCTGGAGGCGAAGCCCGCGATGTTGCCCGCGGTGTTGATGAGCGCGATGCCGGCCGCGGCGGCCGCGCCGGTCAGGAAGCGGGAGGGCACGGCCCAGAACACGGGCAGCGCGGCGAAGATGGCGCAGGCGGTCACGGTGATGACGGCGACGGTGGCGGCCGGAGAGCCCATGTAGAGGGCCAGCGGGATGGAGATGCCGCCGACGACCGCGGGGCCCGCGACGTGCCAGGTGCGGGTGCCGTGCCGGGTGGCGTGCCGGCTCCAGAAGAAGAGGACGATCGCGGCCGGCAGGTACGGGATGGCCGTGATCCACGCCTTGTCCATGACGCTGAACGTGGTGTCGTACTGCTCCTGGAAGCCGTCGATGATGGTCGGCAGGAAGAAGGCGAGCGCGTACAGGCCGTAGACGAAGCCGAAGTAGACGACGGCCAGGATCCAGACGCGGCCGTTGGTGAACGCCGTCTTCAGGTCGCCCTTGGCGTGCTTGTCCTCGTGGCCCGTCTTCTGCGCGTTCTCGGCGGCCAGCTCCTCGGTGAGCCAGTCACGCTCCTCGGTGGTGAGCCACTTGGCGTCGGCGGGGCGGTCGATCAGGTAGAACCAGGCGATGACGCCCAGCAGGATCGCCGGGATCGACACAAACAGGAACATCACGCGCCAGCCCTCGAGGCCGAACAGGCCGTGGTGGCCGATCAGCCAGCCCGCGAGCGGGGCGCCGAAGACCGTGGTCAGCGGCTGGGCGAGGTAGAAGAGGCCGAGGACCTTGGTGCGGTGGCGGCTCGGCACCCACTGGCTGAGGAAGAGGATCGCGCCGGGGAAGAACCCGGCCTCCGCCACGCCCAGCAGGAAGCGCAGCGTGTAGAGGCCTCCGCTGCTGTCCACCCAGGTGAAGAGAAGCGAGACGATGCCCCAGGTCACCATGATCCGGGCCAGCCAGCGGCGGGCGCCGAAGCGGTGCAACGCCATGTTGCTGGGGACCTCGAGCACGATGTAACCGACGAAGAAGATCCCGGAGGCGAAGCCGAACTGGGCCGCGGTGAGCGCCAGGTCCTCCCCCATCCCGTTCGGTTCCGCGAACGACACCGCGGTGCGGTCCAGATAGTTCACGAAGAACATCAGGGCCACGAAGGGGACCAACCGGATCGAGATCTTCTTGATGGCCGACTTCTCGACGGCCGACCTCGTCGCCTTCACGGGCGGCGCGGCAGTGGCAGGCATGGCGACTCCTCGGCTCGCCGGACAGCTCTGTCCGGACTTGGGTCACGCTCGGCACGAGGGGTGAGGGAGCCGCAGCAGCTGGCTGGCCGCTCAGGTCGGGCCGATCTGCGTGTCACGCTAGACCCGATCTTCAAATTGGTCACCAATTTACCAATGTGGCGAGCGTCGCACTTGTTGCCCATGGCTGAACCCTTGACAAACCGGGCATGAAAGAGCGTCGCGCGCGGCCGTGAACCGGCCCGGACGACCCGTCTGGTCTACTGGTGACCGTGACCAACCAGCCCTCCGATGCCGCCGCCCCCGAGGCCGACCTCGCCCAGCTGCTGCGCCCCGTGGTGCGCGAGTCCTCCGTCAGCGAGGTCGCCAAGCGCCTGCTCGACCACCTCTCCGCGGGGAACATCAAGCCCGGCACCCGGCTACCCGCCGAGCGCCAGCTCGCGGAGGCCCTCGGGGTCGCCCGCTCCAGCGTGCGCGGCGCCCTGTCCGCGCTCGACGTGCTCGGCATCATCGAGATCCGGCCGGGCTCCGGCAGTTACGTCCGCGAGGGCACGTCGGAGTTCCTGCCGCGCGCCATCAACTGGGGCCTGATGCTGGGCCAGCGCCGCACCCGGGACCTGGTCGAGGTGCGCACCTACATGGAGGGTGTCTCGGCGCGGCTCGCCGCGGAGCGCGCGGGCGACGAGGACGTGGCGCGCCTGGAGGAGCACCTGCGGCACATGCAGGAGGCGGGCAGCGACGTGAAGGCGTTCATCGACGCCGACATCGCCTTCCACCTGGAGTGCGCGAGCATCGCCCGCAACACCGTCCTGAGCGACATCCTGCACAGCATCCGCGCGCTGCTCCAGGTCTGGATGGAACGGGTCAGCGACATCGAGGGCACCGTCAGCGGCACCCTCTGCGAGCACGACGCCGTCCTCAAGGCGATCCGCGACCGTGACCCGGAGGGCGCGGACCGGGCCATGGCCGAACACATGCGGATGGCGAGCGCGCGGCTGCGGGAGTCGGTGGGGGACGAGCCGCAGCAGGGCTGAGTTCCGCCGCGGACCTACTGGGGCGCGGCAACCAACTCCCGCAACCGGGGCAGCAGTTGATCGCCCACCCGAGCGGTCTCCTCCCGGTAGGGGGTGTCGGACAGGACGAAGTGGGAGATCCCGAGACGGCGGTAGTCGTGCAGTGCTGTCGCGACCTCGTCGGGGGAGCCGACCAGCCAGGTCGTCCCCGCTCCCCCGCCGCCGAAGCGGCCCGGCGTGGTGTAGAGGCAGCGGTCCAGCACCTCGCCGCGTTCGGCCAGGTCCAGCAGCCGGCGCTGACCGACAGCGGTGCGGCGGTTGCCCGTCCAGGTGGTGTCACCGGAGCCCTCGGCCATCTTCGCGACCTTGCGCTCGGCCACCTCCCAGGCCTCCTCGCTGGTGTCCCGGACGACCGTGGTGATCCGCAGACCGAACTCCAGCGGGGCATGGACGCGGCCCTCCGACTCGCTCAACTTCCGCAGCCGGTCGATGCGTTCGGCGATCCCGTCGAGGGGTTCGCCCCAGAACAGCTGGACGTCGGCCTCCGCTGCGGCGACCCGCTCCGCGGCCTCGGAGGCACCGCCGAAGTACAGCCGCGGATGCGCGCGGCCCGGCGCCTCGTACGGGCGGGGAGAGACCGTGGAGCCGCGCACCTGGAAGTGCTCGCCCTCGAAGGTGACATCCTCTTGCGTCCACAGCCGCCGCACCAGGTGCAGAAACTCCCGGGTGCGTACGTACCGCGCGGCGGGGTCGACGTTCGTGTCACCGTACGCGGCCGGGTTGTCCAGGCCGCTGACGATGTTGACGAGCACCCGCCCCTGGCTGAGCTGGTCCAAAGTGGCCGCCGCGCTCGCGAAGTTGGCCGGCTGCCAATAGCCGGGACGGATCGCGATCAGCGGCTTGAACGTGGTGGTCCGCGCGGCGAGCGCCGTCGCCACGGTGAAGGTGTCGGGCCGTCCCCATCCGGTGCCCAACAGGGCGCCGCCCCAGCCGTGTTCCTCGGCTGTGCGGGCGAGCCGCGTGGAGAACTCGATCGAGCCCCAGCCCGCCCTGGTGTCGTCGCCGCGGTGTCCCGGCTCGACGGTGTTGGGGATGTACCACAGGAATTCCTCGGTCGCCGATGTCATCGCCCCTCCGGTTCCACGCCAATCGTCTCGCCATGGGCCTGCTCTGCGGCGCCGCTCTCGGCGCCCTCCGCGGCCTCGACTCCGAGTTGCCTCAAGAGCCGTTCGCGCAGGGCCGCCGCCTCGGGATCGCCGCGCCGGCGGGACACCGGCAGGCGCACCGGGAGGTCGAGGGCGATCCGGCCCTCCTCCAGGAGGACCACCCGGTCGGCGAGCGCGATGGCCTCGTCGACGTCATGGGTGACCAGGAGGACAGCGGGCCGGTGCCGCTCGCACAGCTGCCGGAGCAGCCCGTGCATCCGGATCCGGGTCAGCGCGTCGAGCGCGCCGAACGGTTCGTCGGCGAGCAGGAGTTGCGGCTCACGCACCAGCGAGCGGGCGAGCGAGACACGCTGCTGCTCGCCTCCGGACAGCTCGATCGGCCACGCCCGCTCGCGCCCTTCCAGCCCGACCTCGGCGAGGGCGGTGCGCCCGCGCTCCACCGCGTCCGGGCCGTCGAGGCCGAGGACCACGTTGTCCAGCAGCCGCCTCCAGGGCAGCAGCCGGGCGTCCTGGAACACCACGGACACGTTGTCGGGAGCGATCAGCTCGCCCCCGCCCGGCACATCGTGGTCCAGCCGGGCCAGGGCCCGCAGCAGGGTGCTCTTGCCGGAGCCGCTGCGACCGAGCAGGGCGACGAACTCCCCTTCCGTGATGGAGAGTTGCAGCCCGTTCAGTACGTCGCGCCCGCCGAGGGTGCGGACGAGTCCCTCGATGCGTACGGCTGCGGCCGGCGTCGCGCCGTCGTGCCGTACGGGGTTCAGCCGGCCAAGGTACGTCGCCATGTCAGCGCCTTTCTCTCCACGAGCCGTACGAGGGCGTCGGAGACGAGGCCGAGCACTCCGTACACGACGAGCCCGACGAGGATCACGTCGGTCTGTCCGTACGTCCGTGCCAGCTCCATCATGTAGCCGATGCCGCTGGTGGCGTTGACCTGCTCGACCACGACGAGGGCGAGCCACGCCCCGGTCACCGCGAACCGCAGCCCGAGCAGGAAGCCCGGCAGGGCGCCCGGCAGCACCACGTGCCGCACGAACCGGGCACGGCCAAGGCGGACCGTCTCGGCGAGTTCGACGTAGCGGCTGTCGATGCCGCGCAGCCCGTTGTGGGTGTGGATGTAGATCGGCACGAACACCCCGAGCGCGATGGTGACGACCTTCATCGACTCGCCGATGCCGAACCACAGGATCAGCAGCGGAATCAGGGCCAGCGAGGGAATCGACCGCTTGATCTGCACGGGCCCGTCGACGAGTCCCTCGCCGATCCGGCTCAATCCCGACACCAGCGCGAGCGCGAGCCCGGCCAGCACGCCGAACACCAGCCCCAGGAGGGCGCGTTGGGCGGAGATGGCGAGGTTCGACTGGAGCCTGCCCTCGGCGATGAGGTCACCCGCGGTGCTCGCGATGGCCCACGGAGCGGGCAGATTGCGCGGGTCGATCAGCCCTGCGCCCGAGCCGGCCGCCCACACGGCGAGCAACAGGAGCGGGCCGAGCGCCCACCCGTAGGGGACGGGGCGTCCGGGAGCGAGCCGCTTGCGGACGCGGGGCCGGGACGCGCCCGCCGGACGATCCTCCGCCCCGGCCGCACCCCTCTCCTCGACCCTCTGTTCAACAGCCGTTGAACTCATGCCTGTTCACCACCCTCGCCGGCCACCGCGTCCGCGGCGACCCGCTCGTAGCGACGGTCGAAGAGAATGGCGGCGTCGAAGCGCTCGTGCTTCTGTTCCTTCGCGAGCAGATCGACGGTCTGCTGCTGCCGCGCGATCGCCCCCTTCCAGCTGGCCGGGAACACCGGATGGCCCGCGTGCGCGACGAGATACTCGCCGTCCTCGCGGCTGAGCCCCTGGTCCTTGACGTAGTAGCCCTCGATCCACTCCTTGGGGTGCGTGTCGATCCAGACCTCGGCGCGGGCCCAGAAACGGATGAGTTCCTTGATGGCAGCGGACTTCTGCCCGTCGACGACCGCGTCGGTCAGCGCCCACAGGTGTCCGGGATCGTCCCGCAGCCCGTGCCGGATGGTGGTGGCACCGTCCCGGCCGTACTTCGTGAGGTAGCGCTTGATGTTCACACCGGCGATGGGCGCGGCGTCGACCTGGTGATTGCCGAGGGCCGTCGGATACACATCACCGGTGCTGGCCAGCTCGACGAGCTTCACGTCCTGCTTGCTGAGCCCGGCCTTCTTCAGAATGCGCAGCACGAGGGCGCCCTGCGCCTGGCCCGGGCTGTACGCGATTTTCTTGCCGCGCAGATCGGCGAGCTTCTTGATGCCGGCGCCCGGCGCGATGCCCAGCTCGTAGATCGGGTCGGCGATCGGGTCCTTGCGGAACTCGGCGCCGACGAGCTTGGTGTCGAGACCGGTCCAGTGGGCGTTGATGGACGGGATCTCGGCCGCGGAGCAGATGTCGAGGGCATCGGCGCGAAACGCCTCGGAGCACTGCGGGCCGCCACTGATGTTGGCCCACTTCACCTTGAAGGGCAGCTTGTCTATCTGCCCCGACAGTTCGAGGGCGACCTTCAGGGTCGGGGCGCCGACGGTGAGCGTCGTGTCCGCCGACACCTTGGCAGGGATCTTCTTCGACGCGACGTTCCGACTGCCGCTCGTCGAGGTCGAGTTGTTCGCGCAGGAGGTGAGCAGCAGGGCCGCGGCGAGCGAACCGACGACCGCGGCGCTCCGGAATCTGGACATGGGTATGCGGGGACGAGGCTTCATTGGTGCCTTCACAGAGAGGAGGGGCCGGCACACCGGAGCAGGCGTGGGCCCGGAAGGGGAAGCAAGTGCGCGCGGAACGCGGGCCCGTGGAACGCGTCGGACGGGCGGCGCGACTCAGCTACACACGGCGGTGGCGACGCGCATCAGATCGATGGCTCGGCGCTTGTGATACCGCTGGTCGTCGGACATGCCGCCGAAGCTAGCCAGGCCGCCGGAGGCGGGTCAAGGGCGTGGGGCACCCGGGGCCGGACTGCAACACCCCTTTCATGAAGGGGCCATACGCGTGTTGCGTACGCCCGGTCGGGGGAGGACCGCGGTCCCAGAACTACGCGACTACTGATCGCGGTTCCAGGACTGCGCTACTGCTGATCCCGGCCCCAGGACCGCGCTACCGCCGCGGGGCGGGCCCGGTGCTCCCTCGCGGCACCAGCTCCACCGGCAGGACGACGTGGCGTTCCAGGTTCGCCTCGGGCTCCTGGATCACGGCGCGGGCCAATTCCGCGGCGGCGACGCCGAGTTGGCGGGCCGGCTGGGCCATGGTGGAGAGGTCCCACGGCGCCGCCATCGCGTGGTCGTCGAAGCCGAGGACGGACATGCGCTGCGGCACCGGCACGTTCGCCCCGCGCAACACGGTCAGCAGCCGGAAGGCGATGTCGTCCGTCTCGGCGAAGATCGCCGTTGGTGGCTCGGTGAGGGAGAGCAGCCGCCCGACCGCCGCGTCCAGGCTCGGCCCCTGCCACTGCGCGACCTGCCGGACCAGGTCCTCGTCGTGCTCGACACCGGCCTCTGTCAGCGCCGCCCGGTACCCCTCAAGGCGGGCGCGGCTGCTCCAGGCGAAGCCCGAGTCGTCGGCGGGCTCGATGTAGGCGATGCGGCGGTGGCCGAGGTTCAGCAGGTGCCGGGTACCCCGCAGGGCGGCCTCCGCGTCGTCCACGTAGACACTGGCCCGGCCCTTCTCGTGCTGGCTGACGAAGACCAGCGGCATCCCGAGGCCGTCCAGGCGCTCCCGCTCCTCGGGGGAGAGCGCGAAACTGACGACGAGCAGCGCGTCCGCGTTGCGGCGGGCCGGCAGGCGGTCGAAGAACTGGGCGCGCTGTTCGGCGGTGGTGACGCTGTAGACGAGCAGATCGAGGCCCGCCGCGTTCAGTTCGGGTGCGAGGCCCGCCAGTACGGCGCCCAGGAACCAGGACTCCATGTTCGGCACGAGCACGGCGATCCTGCCGGTGCGCCCGGTGACGAGGCTGGAGGCGCTGCGCGAGATCGCGAACGACAGCTCGCGGGCGGCCTGTTCGACGCGCTCGCGGGTCTGCGGCGACACCGTCGACAGGCCGCGCAGCGTGCGCGAGACGGTCGAGGGAGACACTCCTGCCCTCTGTGCGACATCCGCCAGCGTGGCGCCCCGTTCACCAGTCATGAGCGGGACGCTAACACAGCGATCACGCCCCGCTGAGTCCGGATATGCCAACGCTGTCATTTCATCGATCGCCTGCAATCTCTTCGCCAAGGCCATTGACACTGAATCTTGGCGCTCCCTACCGTGCTAGCGCTGTCATTCGGCGGCACGAAAGGGGAGGAGCATGCCATGGCCCTGCACCGCAGAACCGTGCTCGCCGGCGTCGGTAGCGCCCTCGCGGCCGGACTGGCGTCCGGGTGCGGAGGGAGGGACGTCGACGACCTGGTCGCGCAGGCGGCGACGGCGCCGAAGAAGCCGGCCCGGCTGACGTGGTGGGTCTCCGAGATCCCGTCGCGCCGGGGTGCCGTCGTCGCCGACCTGATCATCCGGGCCTTCGAGCGACGCCACCCCGACGTCCGGATCTCGAAGATCAACGCGCTGTCGACGTCGGACGGCAACCGCAGCGCCATCGCGACCCAACTCGCCGGCGGCTCCCCCCAGCCCGACGTCTACCTGGGCGACACGACCTGGCCCACGCAGTTCGGCCATGCCGCGCTCGCCCTGCCTGTGAACGAGCTGCTTCCGGACGGTTTCTGGGACGCCTACCCGGAGGCGCTTCGGCGCAGTTCCACGTACCGGGGCGCGGCGTACGCGGTGCCGTTCTTCCTCGACAGCACGTACCTCTTCTACCGCAAGGACCTGCTGGCCAAGCACGGCCTGCGGGTCCCCCGGAGCTGGGAGGAGTTGCTGCACACCTCGCGCACGGTGCAGCGGGCCGGGGACACGGCGGCCGGGTTCCTGTGGCAGGCCGCCGTGACCGAGTCGCTGACGGCGAACGTCACCGAGTTCCTCGCCGACGCGGGCGGCACCGTCCTCGACGAGCGGGGCAGGGCCGCCCTCAGCGGGGCGGCGGCGGAGCGGGCGTTCTCGCTGATGGCGGAGTTCACCACGAGCGGGGTCACGCCCCGGACGGTGACGACGTACGAGGAGTCGGACTCCCAGGACGCGTTCGTCAACGGGCGTGGCCTGTTCCTGCGCAACTGGTCCTACGCGTGGGTCAACAGCAGCACCCCGAACGTCTCGCGTGTCGCGGGCAAGGTGGGTGTCGCGCTCCGTCCCGGCTTCGAGGGCACCGGCCGCCGTGGTGTCTCGTGCGCCGGCGGCTGGAGCAACTTCGTCAACCCCAGCTCCCAACAGCTCGGCGCCGCAATGCAGTTCGCCCGGTTCTGCGCCGGTGAGGAGGTGCAGCGGCTGCTCGCCCGGGAGGCCGGTGTCGTCCCCGCCATGACCTCCGTGCTGCACGGGCGCGAGGCACGCGCGGCGGGCGACCCGACGGTGCTGCGTGCCGCCGATCTGCACCTGGTCGCCAGGCCCGTGCAGACCCCGCACTACCCGCAGGTCAGCAAGGCGCTCTACACACCGGCCAACGCGGTCGTCGGTGGCGACCTCTCCCCCGCGGCCGGGGTTCGTGCCGCGCAAGACGGCCTTCGTACGGCTCTGGAAGGAAAAGCGCTGTGAGTACCGCGCTGCAGTCGAAGACATCGACACCGGCGAAGGGCGGCGACAGCCGTTCCACACCCCCGGACCGGCGGGCCCCGTCGGCCGGCTCCGGCGCGCGCCGCCGCACCCGCACCGGATGGCTCTTCGCCTCGCCCGCTCTGCTGGTCGTCACGGTGGTGACGGTCTTCCCCGTTGTCTTCTCGCTGGCACTGTCCTTCTCCGAAGTGCGCCTCGACTACGGCGGGTTGCGCCTCGGGTCCCCCACGTTCGCGCACTACGAGGCGCTGCTGAGCAACCCCGAGTGGTATCACGCGCTGGCGTTCACGCTGGGGTTCACGATCGTCTCCGTGCTGCTCGAACTGGTCCTCGGCACGCTCGCGGCGCTGGTGCTGGAGCGGCTCGGCGCGGCCCGCGGCTGGCTCATCGCCCTGCTTCTGCTGCCGTGGGCGCTGATCAACGTCGTCGCCGCCCAGCTGTGGTCGTACCTCTTCAACGGCACGTACGGAGCAGTGAGTTGGTTGTGCGAGCAGGTGCTGGGCACCCAGCCGGACATCCTGGGGCGGCCGGTTCCCGCGATGGCCGCGATGGTCGTCGTCGACGTGTGGAAGACCACGCCGTTCGTGGCGATCGTCGTGCTCGCGGGGCTGATGCTGATCTCGGCGGAGGTGTACGAGGCCGCCGAGATCGACGGGGCCGGGGCCTGGACGACGTTCTGGCGGGTCACGCTGCCGCAGCTGAAGCCGATCGTGGCCATCGCGGTGCTCTTCCGCATCCTCCAGGCCTTCGGCATCTTCGACCTGCCGTTCGTGCTGACGCAGGGCGGTCCCGGCACGGCCACCCAGTCGGTGGCGATGCTCGGCTACCGGATCCTCTTCCAGGATCTCGACTTCGGCGGGGGCGCCGCCGTCGCCGTCTCCACCGCGGCCATCGTCATGGCCTGTTGCCTGCTGTTCCTGCGCGTCTTTCGCGCCCAGACCGATGAGGAGGTCCGAGGATGAGCCGCCACACCCGGCGCTCCGGTGTCCGCCGGTACGTCAATGTCGTCAACGCCGGGGGTCTCCTGATCGCCGTCTGTGCCACCCTGCCGCTGCTGTGGATGGCATCGGCATCACTCAAGGGCCCCGCCGAGATCAGCGCGACGCCGCCGACCCTGCTGCCGAAGGCGCCGACGCTCGACAACTACTCGACGGCGTTCGTGCGCAACGGGATCGGCCAGTACTTCCTCAACAGCGTCATCGTCGCGTGTGTGTCGACGGTCCTGATCCTGTCCCTGGCGTTCTTCGCCGGCTACGCACTCGCCCGGTTCGGGCTGCGCGGGCGGGGCGCCATCATGACGGCGCTGCTGATGCTGTCGGTGTTCCCGCCGATCGCGCTGCTCGTCCCGCTGTTCCTGATGGAGCGTCAAGCCGGCCTGCTCAACAGCTATCCCGGCCTGATCGTCCCGTACGTGGCGCTGAACCTGCCGTTCGCCGTCTGGATCATGCGCAACTACCTGAGCAAGATCCCGGGCGAGCTGGAGGAGGCGGCGACCGTCGACGGCGCGGGGCCCTGGCGCACCGCCCTGACGGTGATCCTGCCGCTGGCCCGGCCCGGCCTGTTCACCGCCGGGGTGTTCTCCTTCACCGCCACCTGGTCCGAGTTCCTGCTGGCGCTCACCTTCAACGGCGTCGACGACCGGCGCACCGTCTCCGTGGGCATCGCCCTGTTCACCAGCCAGTACCAGGTCCCGTACGGAGTGATCTTCGCCGGGGCGATGGTGGCCACCGTGCCGATCGCCCTGCTGGTCCTGATCTTCCGCCGGGCGGTCGTGTCCGGCATGACCACGGGCGCGGTCAAGGGCTGACCCGCCCCCACCGTCCCGCGTCCCACCTGCCCGCCCCGCACCCGCCGGGCGGGCGACACCGCACAACCCCGAAAGGCCCTCACATGCCTCAGCGTCCCCACCCCGTCGACGCCGGTACCGACGCCGACTGGTGGCGGCAGGCCGTTGTCTACCAGGTCTATCCGCGCAGCTTCGCCGACGCCGACGGTGACGGCATCGGCGACATCCGCGGTGTCACCTCCCGCCTGCCCTATCTCGCGGAACTCGGCGTGGACGCCGTCTGGTTGAGCCCCTTCTACCCGTCGGAGCTGGCCGACGGCGGGTACGACGTCGCCGACTACCGCGATGTGGACCCCCGTCTCGGAACGCTCGACGACTTCGACGCGATGGTCGCCGAGGCCGACCGGCTCGGCCTGAAAATCGTGGTGGACATCGTCCCCAACCACTCCTCGCACCAGCACGTCTGGTTCCAGGAGGCGCTGACAGCGGGCCCCGGTTCGGCCGCCCGCGAGCGCTACGTGTTCCGCGAGGGCCGCGGCGAGGACGGCGAACTCCCGCCCACCGACTGGCCGTCCAGCTTCGGCGGCCCCGCCTGGACCCGCGTCGCCGACGGCCAGTGGTACCTGCACCTGTACGCGCCCGAGCAGCCGGACTTCAACTGGGACAACCCCGAGGTGCGCGAGGACTTCCACACCACGCTGCGGTTCTGGTCGGACCGGGGTGTCGCGGGCTTCCGCGTCGATGTCGCGCACGGCCTCGCCAAGGATCTGGCCGAGCCACTGCGCGACCTCGGTGAGGCGCTGAGCTACCAGCCGGACGAGCTGCCCGACGATGGCAGCCATCCGCTGTGGGACCGGGACGCCGTGCACGACATCTACCGTGGCTGGCGGCGCGTGTTCGACGAGTACGAGCCGCCGCGGTTCGCCGTCGCCGAGGCCTGGGTCCGCTCCTCGCGGCGCGCCCCGTACGCCTCCGCGGACGAGCTCGGCCAGGCGTTCAACTTCGACTTCCTCAACACACCTCTCGAGGCCGGCGCGATGCGGGACACCATCGACTCCGCGCTCGCCCATGCCCGCGACGCCGGTGCCACCAGCACCTGGGTGCTGTCCAACCACGACGTGGTGCGTCACCCCTCGCGATACGCCCTCCCCACCGGCGCCACCAAGTCCGACGTGGAGTCCTGGCTGATGACGGACGGCCAGGAACCCTCACCTGACCGTCAGTTGGGGCTGCGCAAGGCCCGCGCCGCGACACTGCTGATGCTGGCGCTGCCCGGCTCCGCGTACGTCTACCAGGGTGAGGAACTGGGCCTGCCGGAGGTCGCCGACCTGCGCACCGAGGACCTCCAGGACCCGATCTGGGTACGCAGCGGCGGCCGGGTCAAGGGCCGTGACGGCTGCCGGGTGCCGCTGCCCTGGACCCGGGAGGGGGCGAGCCACGGCTTCGGCTCCGGCGGTTCCTGGCTGCCGCAGCCCGCCGACTGGGGCTCGTACGCCGCCGATGTCCAGGCCGACGACAAGGACTCGGTCCTGGAGCTGTACCGCGAGGCGCTGCATCTGCGGCGTGGCCTGGTCACGGACGAGACGCTGGAGTGGGCCGACACGGCCCAGGGCGTTGCCGGTCAAGGGCTGCTGCACTTCACCCGCAGCGGCGGCTGGCACGTTCTCAGCAACCTCTCGGACGAGCCCGTCCCGCTGCCACAGGGCGAGGTACTGCTCGCCTCGAACCCGCTGTCCGAAGGGGAGTTGCCCGCCTGGACCACGGTCTGGATGCGCAACCAGGCCTGAACGGCGGCTGTTTGAGCATGCGAATGGGCGTCGGTCACCGTGTGTGGCCGGCGCCCTCGGCGTACGTCGCCGACCTACCGCTCGTCGTTCGGGAGCGCCTCATTCCACCGCTTGGGGTCGATGCGCCCCGCGTACAAAGGGAGTTCGAGGGGCGGCTGGCCGGCCGTGAACGGGTCCCACACCCGGGTGAGGCCCGCCGTGCCATGCGTGCGTACCCGGCGGGCCTCCCCGAGGTCGAGGACGTCCGTGACGATCTGGTCCGTGGCCGACTCGGCCTCGGCGCGCACCCGGCCCTCGGGGTCGACGACGACGCTGCGGCCGATCCCGTCGGGCTGCGCCGCGTTGACGCTCGCCATGGCGAGCTGGTTCACGATCGCGTTGGCCCGGGCGAGGACGAGTTCCTGGGTGCGGTCGACGGTCGGTGTGCGTACGAGGTTGAGGACCAGGTCGGCGCCCTGCCAGGCCAGGTGTCGGGTGACCTCCGGGAACCAGGCGTCGTAGCAGATGGACAGGCCAACGCGCCCGTACCCGTCCATGTCGAAGACGACGAACTCCGTGCCGGACGCCGTGGTCTCGTAGGGTCGCCAGGGGAAGATCTTCCGGTACGCGGCGACGCGCTCGCCCTCGGGCGAGTACACGGGCGCCGTGTTGTAGATCAGGCCGTCGGCCCCGCGCTCGTAGACGCTGCCGGGCACGAGCCACACACCCGTCTCACGCGCGAGGTCCGCCAGGCGGGCGCCGCGGGGGCCGTCCAGCGGCTCGGCGGCCGCCGTCATGACCGTCGCCGGGTCCTCGTCCGGGCGGTGGCCGCACAGGTGCAGCTCGGGGTAGGCCAGCAGCCGGGCGCCCGGGTGGGCGCGGGTGACACGGCGTACGTCTGCCGCGAACGCGTCCAGGCCGTCGTCCGCGGCGTGATGGTGTGCGGCCGACTGGACGAGGCAGATCGACAAGGGGCGGCTGGTCATCGGCGGGAGGGACCTTCCGGGCGGGAGCGATGTGTGGGGGTTGGTGTGCGGGTTGGTGTGCGGGCCCGGACGAGCCAATCAGCCCAGTCACCATCGGACAACCCCCCTGTTCCCTGCGGCAGGCACAGGACTAGCCTGTGGCCGCATGACCCTCAACCAGCTGAGGGCCTTCGTCGAAGCGGAGCGGCTCGGGTCGTTCACCGCGGCGGCGCGGGCCATGGACATCGCCCAGGCATCCGCCTCCGAACTCGTGCGCCGCCTGGAGGCGGAGCTGGACGCCGAGCTGTTCGTGCGCGGCAGCCGCACCCTCGCGCTGACCTCGGCGGGGCAGGAGCTGCTGCCCTACGCCCAGCAGGCCGTGGAGGCCGCCGACAGCGGCACCCGGGCCGTGCACTCCCTCGGTTCGCTGGGCGGCGGCACCGCCACCTTCGGTGTCCTGCGCAACGCGGACTACTACCTGCTGTCCAACCTGGTGCAGCTGTTCCATGCCCGCTATCCGTCGGTGCGGGTGCGGCTCGTGGGACAGAACTCCGCCGAGACCGCGGCGGCCGTGGCGGCCGGACGCATCGAGGCGGGCCTGGTGGTGCTCCCCATCGACGACGAGGAGCTCCAGGTGACACCGCTGCTGCGCGACGAGGTGTACTACGTCAGCGCCAGCGAGGAACGCACCCGGGCGCCGGTGACCATCGAGGACTTCGCGCAGGCCCCCCTCGTCCTGTACGACGCCCACTACGGCTGGCAGGACCCGACGCGCCGGCAGCTCGCCGAACGCGCGCAGTTCGCGGGAGTCCGCGTCGACCCGCTGATCGAGCTCGAACACGTGGAAGCCGCGCTGAAGTTGGCGACCACCGGGGTCGGCGACACGATCGCCAGCCGCGCCGTGGTCGACAGCCCGGCGTTCCCCGCGGGGCTGCACACGGCCCGCTTCGCCGACCCCCTCTACGACACCATCGCGCTGGTACGACGCCGGGGACACCCCCTGTCCCGCGCCACCCGCGAACTGGCCCGCATCGCCGAGGACACCCTGCGCGAGATCCGCCTCGCACGCGGCCTGTGAGGGGGACCGACACGCGGCCTGCGAGAGGGGCCGCGGTGACATGCAGGAAAACCCTGTGGATGGGACAGGACTCGCCCCTCTAGTCCTGTGACAGAAGCACGTCTAGCGTCCTCGCCATGCAGATCACGCACGACGAAGCCCAGGCCCTCCCTCCCCTCCAGTGGCTCAAGAAGCCGTCCGTCGACGGCCCGCCCGCCCAGCGCGACCCGAAGGTGGTCGAGCGCGTCTCCGAGATGCTCACGGAAATCGAGCGCAAGGGCATGGACGCGGTGCGCTCCTACGCCCAGGAGCTGGACGGCTGGTCCGGCGAACTGGAGGTCTCCGCCACCGAGTTGAAGAAGTCCGGTGACGCCCTTCCGCCGGACGTCCGCACCGCCCTGGAGATGGGCTACGAGCGCACCCACCGGTTCGCCGCCGCGCAGCGCGAGCACCTGACGGACTTCGAGATCGAGCTGGCCCCCGGTGTGAAGGGCGGCCAGCGGTACGTGCCGGTCTCCCGCGTCGGCGCGTACCTTCCGGCCGGCCGCTTCCCGCTGCTCGCCAGCGCGTTCATGACGGTCAACGTGGCCAAGACGGCCGGTGTGCCCACCGTGGTGGCGTGCACGCCGCCGTCGGGCGAGCACGGCGCCCACCCCGCGGTGCTGTACGGCGCCTACCTGTCCCGCGCCGACCGGGTGTTCGCCCTCGGTGGTGTGCAGGCGCTCGGCGCGATGGCCTTCGGGCTGCTGGGCGAGGCACCGGTGGACATGCTCGTCGGCGCGGGCAACGCGTTCGTCACCGAGGCCAAGCGGCAGCTGTTCGGCCAGGTCGGCATCGACCTGCTCGCAGGCCCCTCCGAGGTCGCGGTCATCGCCGACGACAGCGCCGACCCGGTGTGGGTGGCGGCCGACCTGCTGGGCCAGGCCGAGCACGGCCCCAACTCCCCCGCCGCGCTGGTCACCACGTCCGAGCGGATGGGCAACGCCGTGATCGCCGAGATCGAGCGTCAGCTCACCACCCTGTCCACCCGCGACATCTGCGGTCCGGCCTGGCGTGACTTCGGCTCCGTCATCGTGGTCGAGGACCGGGACGCCGCCGTCGCCGTCGCGGACGTCATCGCCCCCGAGCACCTCGAGGTGCACACCGAGGACGACGACTTCTACCTGGAGAACCTCACCAACTACGGCTCGCTGTTCATCGGCCCGTGGTCCACCGTCGCGTACTCGGACAAGGGCATCGCCGGCACCAACCACGTGCTGCCGACGGGCAAGACCGCGCGGTACAACGCCGGCCTGTCGGTCTCCCGGTTCCTCAAGCCGCTGACGTACCAGCGGGCCGCGAAGGAGGGAACGGCCGCGCTGGCCCCGGCAGTTGAGCGGATCTCCGCCTTCGAGGGCCTGGCGGCCCACGGCGCCACCGCGACACTGCGCATCGACGAGATCGGCCGCACCTCGGGCGCCTTCGACGACGTGCCGGCCGCGCTGCGCGAGCAGCTCTGACCGCTCCTCCCACCGCCGGGCCGGGGGCGGCGTCGTCTTCGGCGTCCGTCCCCGGCCCACCCCTCTTCCGGGACCCTGCGTGCCGTTCAGGCGCGGCGTGGCTCCCACCTCGTCCGCGAGCCAAGGATCCTCACATGCAACACCCACCTCCTGAACCGTCTCCCGCCGCGGGCGCGACGCTCACCCAGGGCCTGAAGGGCCGCCAGATCACGATGATCTCCATCGGCGGGGTGATCGGCGCCGGTCTCTTCGTCGGCTCGTCGGCCGCCGTGGCCACCGCGGGTCCGGCCGTGATCGTCTCGTTCCTGCTGGCCGCCGCCCTGGTGGTGCTCGTCATGCAGATGCTCGGCGAGATGGCCGTCGCCAACCCCGACACCGGCTCCTTCTCCACGTACGCGGACCGTGCGCTGGGCCGCTGGGCCGGGTTCTCGATCGGGTACCTGTACTGGTGGTTCTACATCCTGGTCATCCCCATCGAGGCCATCGCGGCAGGCGAGGTCGTCGCGGGGCTGACGTCGATCCCGAGCTGGATACCGGCCCTCGCGGTGATCCTCGTGCTGACGGGCAGCAATCTGCTGGCGGTGCGCAACTACGGCGAGTTCGAGTACTGGTTCTCGCTGATCAAGGTCGTCGCGATCGTGGCGTTCCTGGTCCTCGGGGCGCTCGCGATCCTCGGCGTGCTGCCCGGCTCGGACACCCATGGTGTGTCGAATCTCTGGAGCCACGGCGGCTTCGCCCCGCAAGGTGTCACGGCGATCCTGGCCGGACTGCTCACCGCGATGTTCAGCTTCCAGGGCAGCGAGATCGTCACCATCGCGGCGGCGGAGTCCGAGGAGCCGCGCAAGAACATCAAGAAGGCGATCCGCGCGGTGGTGTGGCGCCTGGGCCTCTTCTACATCGGCTCGATCCTCGTCGTGGTCTGCCTCGTGCCCTGGAACGCCGACGACCTGGGGGCGGGGTCCTACCAGGCGGTCCTGGACCGGATGAACATCCCCGGCGCCGCCCGGATCATGGACGTGGTGCTGGTGGTCGCCGTGTGCAGCTGCCTCAACTCCGCCGTCTACACGGCCTCACGGATGCTGTTCTCGCTGGCCGGACGCGGCGACGCCCCGGCCGCCTTCGCCCGCACCTCACCGCAGGGTGTGCCCCGCAACGCGGTGCTCGCGTCGACGGTCGTCGGCATCGCCGCGGTGATCGCCAACTACCTGCTGCCGGACGTGTTCTCGTACCTCATCGCCTCCAGCGGGGCGATCGCCCTGATGATGTACATGGTCATCGCGCTGACGCAGTACGCCGTGCGCCGCAAGGGCGAGCGTCAGACCGACGTACGCATGTGGGGCTTCCCCTATCTGACGCTGGCCACCATCGCGTTCATCGCCGGGGTGCTGGTCCTGATGGCCGTACTGCCGGGCCACCGGCTGGAGTTGTGGCTCTCGCTCGGGCTCGCCGCGGTGCTGGCGACCGTGGGTGTGGTGCGTCAGCGACGCGGTGCGACGCCCACGGCGGCCGCCGAACCCGTTCGCGCGACCTCCGGGTCGTGAGGGTTCAGCGGGCCTTGGCGTGGGTGGCTCTCGGGACGAACTCGGTCGGCAGGACCAGGCGTTCGCCGTCCGCGTCGACCTCTCCGGCGATCCGCCGGGCCAGCAACCGGGCCGCCTGACAGGCGAGTTCGCCCAGATCGTGCCGGACGGTGGTGAGCCGGAACACCTCCCAGGCCGCCATCGGCAGATCGTCGAAGCCGATGACGGTGAGGTCGTCGGGCACCTTCACGCCCGCCGCGAGCGCGGCGTTGAGCACACCGATGGCGACCACGTCGTTGCCGCAGAAGACGGCGGTGGGCGGTTCGGCCGCCTTGAGGAGGGAGGGCAGCGCCGCGTACCCGGTCTCGTACTCGAACGCACCGCGCACCACGCGGTCGTCCGGCAGCCCGATGCCGGCGTCGGCCAGGGCCAGCCGGAAGCCCAGCTCGCGGTCACGGCCTGTCGTGGTGTTGGCCGCGCCGAAGATGCCCGCGATACGGCGGTGGCCGAGCCCGACCAGCTCCTGCGCGACGAGGCGGCCACCGCCCTCGTTGTCGACGACGGAGGCGAAGTCGCCGGACCTGCCGGTGTCCCGGTTGAGGAACACGTAGGGCATGCCGCGCCGCTCCAGCAGGGCGGGCAGGCGCGAGTCGGTGGTGGCGGTCGCGAGCACGACACCGTCGAGCGACTGGTCGAGCAGCTTCTCCTCGGCGACCGCCTCGTCGGAGCGCTCGGTGAGCAGCATCATCCGGTACCCGAGCCGCTGCAGTTCGTCGTGGAGCGGCGCGACGACGTGCGGATAGAACGGGTTGGTCATGTCGGTGACGATGACGCCGACCCGGTGGGTGGCCCGGGTCGACAGCGTGCGGCCCGCTTCGCTGGGTACGTAGTTGAGCGCCTCGGCGGCCCTTTTGATCTTCTCGCGGGTGGCCCGCGAGACACGGGGGTCGTCACGCAGGGCGCGGGACACCGTGGGCTGCGAGACACCCGCGAGTTTCGCCACGTCGTGACTCGTGATCGCCATGACTCTCTCCTCGTCGACACCTCGTACCGCCCGGAACCAGCACCGCGGCCCGGACAGTATACGTACGCCACCCCGTATACGTATGCCTCACCCGGATTCCTTGATCGCGACCGATCCGTCGACCTCCTGGAAATTCGTTTCGAACCCCTTGACAGGACACACCCCGGAGGCCTGTCATGGCAATGCATACGTATTCCATTCATGCTTGTCCACCAGGGAGCCCCCATGCCCGATGTCGTCGTGACCACGCCCGAGCTGGAGGAGCGCACGGTGCGCCGCAGCGACTTCGTCTCCTGCAACCAGGCCTTCATCGACTGCCGTACGCCCGGCTCGGACCGGAAGGAGAACTACGCCATGATCGGGCCGGGTGTCTCGCAGTCCTCCGGCCAGCACGTCAACCTGCGACTGCCGCACGGCTACAACATCGGCGCCGCCGCCATGCCGCACGGCATCACCAACAACCTGCACCTGCACTACACCGCCGAGGTGTTCATCTGCACCGACGGCGAGTACCTGCTGCGCTGGGGCGCCGACGGCGAGCAGGGCGAACTCCCGCTGAAGGCCGGGGACATCGCGTCCATCCCCACCTGGATCTTCCGTGGCTTCACCAACACCGGTCCGGACGACGGCTGGCTGTTCACCGTCCTCGGCCACGACAGGACCGGCGGCATCATCTGGGGCCCCTCGGTCCTGCGCGAGGCGGCGGAGCACGGCCTCTACCTCAGCGCCGACAACCAGCTCGTCGACACCGTCGCGGGGGACGAGCTGCCGCCGGAGTCCGAGCGGGTCACGCCGATGGCGCAGGAGCACATCGACCGGCTGCGCCACTACAGCGCCGAGGAGATGAAGCGCCGGGTCGCCGCGGCCGACGAGCTCGTGTGGTCGGAGCACCCCTTCATCGACAGCTCCCTGCCGGGCGGCGGGGCGCGCCTGAGCTGCGTCATCGGCTACGGCATGACCGAGGACCCGCACCAGGACCCGCGTGTCTTCAACCCGCACGGCCACAATGTCGCCTGGCTGCGCGCCGAGCCCGGCCAGGGTGTCTCGCAGCACCGCCAGCACGAGACCCAGACACTCATCGTCAAGAACGGCGAGTGGGAGGTCACGCTCAACCGTACCGACCAGGTCTCGGTGCGCCTCGGCCCGCGCGACATGCTCTCGGTGCCGCAGGACGCCTGGCGCACGGTGCGCAACGTCGGCGAGGAGGAGGGCGACCTCCTGGTGGTCAACTCCGGGGACGGACGGGTCCGCCTGGAGTGGGACGAGGAGGTCCTCAAGGCCGCCGCCGACGCGGGCCTGGGCCTGGACCACAACGGGTACGTCGCCCCGTACGCGCTGCTCCCCCGCTCCGCCCGGCGCTGGTGACCGGCGTGCCGCTGCCCCTGGTCGTGGTCCCCGGGATGCTCTGCGACGCGAGCCTGTGGTCGGACGTCACCTTCCCCGAGGGCCACGCCGTCCACCATGTCGCGCTGACGCGTCCGGACATCGGCGGGCTCGCGGACGATGTGCTGTCCGCGGTGGACGGCCCGTTCGTGCTCGTCGGGCTCAGCCTGGGCGCCATCGTCGGGTTCGAGGCGCTGCGGCGGGCACCCGAGCGGGTCGCCGGACTGTGCGTGATGGCGACGAACGCCAGCGCTCCTCGTCCCGAACAGCACGCGGCCTGGCGGGAGTTGGACGTCCTCGTCGCGGCCGGCCGGTTCGCGGAGGTGGTCGAGCGCACGCTGCCCGACATGTTCCCCGACCGGCTCTGGTCCGCGGCGGACGCCGAGCGCTACCGCCGCATGGCGCAGGCCGTGGGCCCCGATGCGGCCCGCACGCAGCTCGCCGCCCAGCCCACCCGCGAGGACGCGTTCGCGGCGCTGCGCTCCGCGCGCTGCCCGTCCGTCGTCCTCGCGGGCAGCCGGGACACGCTCTGCCCGCCCGCCTTCCACCACGCCATCGCCGAGGCCCTGCCGCACTCCCGTATGCGCGAACTTCCCGACGCCGGGCACCTGGTGCCGTGGCAGCGACCGGACGCCGTGGGCGCGGCGCTCCAGGACCTGGTCGCCGCGGTCGCCACCGCCTGAGCCCCATCCCCCCCCATCCCCGTATCCAACCAAGCGAGTTGAAGAGAGCCGTCATGCCCCGACACCTCAAGTCCCCCGTCCCCGCCGCCCAGGTGACCGCCGCCCGCGCGGACGTCGCCGAGCGGGTGGGCGCCATCCTCGACGACATCCGCGAGCGCGGCGACGAGGCGGTGCGCCAGTACTCCGAGAAGTTCGACAACTGGAGCCCGGAGTCGTTCCGCCTGTCGCCCGAGGAGATCGAGCGCATCGTCGCCGATGTCCCGCAGCAGGTCCTCGACGACATCCGGTTCGTGCAGGAGCAGGTGCGTACGTTCGCGCAGGCCCAGCGGGACTCGATGCTCGACGTCGACATCGAGACACTGCCCGGCGTCCGCCTCGGCCACCGGCACGTGCCCGTCGCCTCCGCCGGCGCGTACGTGCCCGGAGGCCGCTACCCGCTGACCGCGTCGGCCCACATGACGATCGTGACCGCGAAGGTCGCGGGCGTGCCCCGGGTCGTCGCCTGTACCCCGCCCATCCGGGGCGAGATCCCGGCCGCGACGGTCGCGGCGATGCATCTGGCGGGCGCGGACGAGATCTACCTGCTGGGCGGCGTCCAGGCCGTCGCGGCGATGGCCGTGGGCACCGAGACGATCGGTCGTGTGCCGATGCTGGCGGGGCCCGGCAACGCGTACGTGGCCGAGGCCAAGCGTCAGCTGTTCGGCGAGGTCGGCATCGACCTGTTCGCCGGACCCACCGAGATCCTGGTGATCGCGGACGAGCACGCGGACCCCTTCGTCGTCGCCGTCGACCTGCTGTCCCAGGCCGAGCACGGCCCGGACTCCCCCGCCGTCCTCGTCACCACGTCCGAAGAGCTGGGGCGCGAGGTCGAGCGGCACATCGAGCGGCTGCTGCCCGGCATGCCGACGAAGGACTTCGCCGAGCCGGCCTGGCGCGACCACGGCGAGATCGTCGTGGCCGACACCCTCGACGAGGCCTTCGAGATCGCCGACTCGTACGCCAGCGAGCACGTCGAGGTGCTCACCGAGAACCCGCGCCAGGCCCTGGACAAGATGCGCGACTACGGTGCACTCTTCCTCGGCGAGGGCACCTGCGTCTCCTACGGCGACAAGGTCATCGGCACCAACCATGTGCTGCCCACCCGTGGCGCGGCCCGTTACACGGGCGGTCTGTGGGTCGGCAAGTACCTCAAGACGGTCACCCACCAGGAAGTCACCGACACCGCCTCGTCGGCGCTGCTCGGCGAGGTGTGCGGGCGCGCCGCCCGCGTCGAGCTCTTCGAGGGGCACGCGCGCTCCGGTGACGTACGGGCCGCGAAGTACGGCGACAAGGCCCTGACCTGGAACGAGGAGGCGGGCGCATGACATCCCGCACGGAAGCACCGCTCGCCGGGCGGACGGCACTCGTCACCGGCGGCGGCAGCGGCCTGGGCCGGGCCATCACCCGGTCCCTGCTGGCCGACGGCGCCCGCGTGGTGATCACCGGGCGCAACGTGGACTCCTTGAAGCGCACCGCCGACGAGCTCGGGCCCGGGGTCGTCCCCCAGGTCTGCGACGTGTCCCGCCCCGCGGACGTCGACGCGCTCGCCTCGGCCCTCGCGGACGAGGAGATATCGATCCTGGTCAACAACGCCGGCATCGCGGGCCCCGTGGCGCCATTGACCGACATCTCGCCCGAGGACTGGGACGAGGTCTTCGACGTGAACGTCCGCGGTGTGTTCCTGATGTGCCGGGCGTTCCTGCCCGCCATGACACGTCGCGGCTCCGGTGATGTCATCAACGTGGCCTCGGTGTCGGGCAAGCGACCGCTGCTGCGCCGCACACCGTACTGTGCGTCGAAGATGGCGGTCATCGGCCTGACGACGACCCTGGCCGGCGAGGTGGGACCGCAGGGCGTCACGGTCAACTCCCTGTCCCCCGGGCCGGTTTCGGGCCCTCGTATGGAGCGCAACTTCCGGCTCGAGGCTGAGCGCACGGGCAGCAGCTACGCGGAGGCCGAGGAGGCGTTCGTGTCGCGTGCCGCGCTCGGGCGGATGGTGACCGAGGAAGAGGTGGGCGAGGCGGTGACGGCGATGCTGCGGATGCGTGGCATGTGCGGCGCCGATATCGACCTGTCGGCGGGGATGGTGGCACGATGACGGTTCCTCGCACCCCACGCCGGAGCCTCAAGCAGCGTCTGGCGGACGGTGAATCGCTGCGCGGCGCGCTGCTGCGGCTGCCGTCGGAGACGCTGGTGGAGATGGCGGGCGTCGCCGGTCTGGACTACGTGGTCATCGACTGCGAGCACGGACCCGCGGACACGGCGCTGCTCCAGCAGCACATCATGGCGGCGGAGGCCCACGGGATCGATGTCATCGTGCGTGTGGGCACCGCGGAGCCCACGCTGGCGCTGCGCGCCCTCGACCTGGGCGCCGCCGGTCTCATCCACCCGCACGTGGACGGCGCCGAGGACGCCCGGCGGGCCGTGGCCGCGAGCCACTACCCGCCCTGGGGCGAGCGGGGCTTCGCCACGTACAGCAGGTCGGGACGGTTCGGCACGGTCACCGCGGCCGAGCATGTGGCCGCGTCCCGCGAGACGCTGGTCATCCCGATGATCGAGACGCGGCGCGCCTGCGCCGCCGCCGACGAGATCGCCGGCACCGAGGGCGTGGACGCGGTCCTGGTGGGCCCCGCGGACCTCGCGGCGGACTGCGGCTTCCCCGCACCGGAAGTCGTGAACGGCCTTGTACAGGAGGCGCATCGGGCCACCGCGAAGAACGGGCGCACGGTGATGACGATCGTCCCGCACCTCAAAGCGGCGCGGGCCGCCGAGGAGGCCGGGGCCCGGCTGATCGTCTTCAACATGGCGCAGGTACTGATGGACACCATGAGCGCCCTCGCGCACCGTCCGGGCCGTGACACACCTTCGTCGTGACACACCTTCTTCGGACCCGTCCGCACCTCTTGACGCCCCACCCCCGGAACCTTAACGTTCAACCCTAGTTCATACGTATGCATAAGCCAGTACGTGTGCACACCTCCCCCCCCATTCGCACACCCCCTCATCCGCCGCGCGATCGGAGCAGCCATGTCCTCTGCAGCGCCACCTCGCACAACCCCAGCGACCGCCCCCGCCGAAGCGGAGAAGCGGAGCGCGATTCGCCGGGCCATCGGCGCGGGCAGCGTCGGCAATTTCGTCGAGCAGTTCGACTACGGCCTGTACGGCTACATGGCGCCGATCATGGCCCCGGCGTTCTTCCCCGAGAGCGACAAGACCGTTGCGGTGCTCGGGACGTACGCGATCATCGCGATCGCATGCCTGGTCCGCCCCCTCGGCGGGACCCTCCTCGGCCGCTGGGGCGACCGGGTGGGCCGCAGGAAGACGCTGCTGTGGACCCTGGTGGCCATGGGCGCGTCCACCGCCCTCGTCGCGGTCCTGCCCACGTACCACCAGGTCGGCATCCTGGCGCCGCTCCTGCTCCTGGCGCTCCGCGTGGTCCAGGGTGTCGTCTCCGGCGGCGAGTACGTCGGCGCGGTGGCGTTCATCGTCGAGTGGGCCGAGCCCAATCGGCGCGCCTACTACACCTCGTACGCCTCCAACAGCTGCTTCGTCGGCACGCTCGCCGGTGCCGGTGTCGCAGCACTGACCAGCTGGGTGTTCCAGGGTCCCGCGCTCGACTCGTGGGGCTGGCGCATCCCGTTCCTGCTGGCGATCCCGCTCAGCCTGGTCGGCCTGTGGATGCGCAGCCGCATCTCGGAGAGCCCGGAGTTCGTGCGGGCCACCGACGACGGCGCCGATGTCGTCAAGTCCCCGGTGCGCGAGGCCCTTCGCTCCCAGTGGCGTCCCATCCTGGCCTACTGCGGCATCTCCATCATGTGCGCGATCCTGTCCTACACCTGGGTCACGTTCTATCCGCAGTACCTGACGGACACGCTGGGCCTGCCCCGCTGGATGGGCCTCGCCTCCAACGCCATCTCGATCGCCGTGCTCATCCCGCTGCTGCCGCTGGCCGGCAAGCTCTCGGACCGCATCGGACGCAAGCCGATGCTCATCACGGGCGCCATCGCCTGCATCGTCCTCGTCCCGCTCGCCTTCTGGGTCGGCGAGCGGGCCACCTTCGCCGCCGCGATCGTGAGCCAACTCATCTACCTGGTACCGGAGTTCTTCCTCACGGTCATCGTCACGGTCTGCGCGGCCGAACTCTTCTCCACCCGTACGCGGTTCAGCGCGAGCGCCATCGCCTACAACAGCTCGTTCTCCATCTTCATGGGGATCACCCCGTTCGTGGCGACGCTGCTCGTCGACACCTTCGACTCGATCTACGCGGTGTGGGCCTACCTGGCCGCCGGCGCGGTCCTGGCCCTCGTCGTCGTGACCGCCTTCATGACGGAGACGTACCGGAGCCAGCTGGGCGCGGACAAGTTCCCCCGCCGGGAGACACCACAGTCGGTCTGATCCGCGCCCCCGGACCCCTTGCCCGACGCACCACACATCAGTCACGCTACATACGCATTCACACAGCACTGGAACGGAAGAACCACCATGGCCCTTGACCCCGTCGCGTACGAGCCCTACAACGACCCCGACGAGTTCATCCGCGAGGTGACGGACCGCATCTGGGTCGAGCGCGACATCGACCACATCGTCGCCAACTACGAGCCCGACTCGATCGTCCACGCCAGCCTCGGTACGGTCGTCGGCCGCGATGGTGTCATCGAGGGCAGCACGATGCGGATGGCCGCCGTGCCGGGCCACATCGGTCAGGCCGAGGACGTGGTGTGGGAGGCCCGGGGCGACGACGCGTTCCTCAGCTCGCACCTGGTCTTCTCCGCCGACGAGCACCTCGTGGACGGCCGCAACATCCGCGTCCGCAAGCGCACGGTCGCCAACTGCCTCTACCGGCGAGGCCGCATGGTCGAGGAGTGGGTGGTCCGCGACGACCTCGCGGACTGCCTGCAGCTCGGCATCGACCCGGACGAGGCCGCGCGCGGCCTCCAGTTCCAGGGCTACACCGGGTCGATGACGGAGGACGCGCCGAAGGACGTCCTCGTGGAAGGCGTCAGCGGTCCGCGCCCCGACGACTTCCGCCCCGAGTGCGAGATGGTCCTGGACTTCATCGAGCAGGTCTGGTCGCAGCGCCAGCTCAACAAGGTCAACGACTTCATGGCGCGGGACCTCTTCCTGCACACCATCGGCGACCGCACGGTCATCCGCCCGGAGCGCTACCAGGCCGACCTGCTGGAGATGGTGGGCCCCTTCCCCGACGCCCGCTTCGCCGTACGCGACGTCCAAACCCACCACGCGGAGCGCTACGCGGGTCTGCGCGTCGCCGTGACCTGGACCATGCACGGAACGTACAAGGGCATCCCGGCCTTCGGCCCCCTCACCGGCAAGCCGGTCACGGTGCTCGGTGTCTCCCAGTTCCTGATCCAGGACGGCCGCATCGTGAAGGAGGTCCGCGTGTACGACGAGATCGCGCTGCGCGCGCAGATCAACGCGGGCCGTGAGGACGGCGCGGACGTGGCGGCGAACATCTACTGAGCCTCCAGCCGGCTGGGGTGGGGGGGGGGGGGGGGGGCCCGGCCCCCCCCCCCCCCCCCCCCCCCCCCAAGGGGGGGCGGGGGGGGGGGGGTGGTGGGGGGGGGGGGGGGTTTGGGGGGGGGGGGGGGGGGTATAAATGG